>NZ_JAEPKU010000075.1 GCF_016652235.1 Dysgonomonas sp. Marseille-P4677 | reverse complement strand
TAATATCCCTATGTATAACCGTATTACAACACTTTGTTTCTTTGATATAGATAAATAATTTAGGTATTTATAGAATCAGATATAGCTTAAGTAAGATGCTAAAATAAAAATACATTTGTCGGTTTATAAAAAACATCTATTTTTGTTTGACTAATAGACAACTAATACAATTGAAAATTATATTCAGGGGGAATATGAAATATAAGAGACACATACTGCTAACTACATTTGTAGGATTGGTTATAGTTATACTGATCTCATTTTCGAAGAAGAAAAGTAATATCGACGATAAGGTTATTTATTATGTTGCAGATAATAATTTGGAAGATATTGCATTTTATTGGAAAGATGGTAGTGGAAATGTAATTGGCAGTATTCAGAATTTGAAAACGATGATCGCCAAAGATAATAAAGAATTAGTCTTTGCGATGAATGGAGGTATGTTCCGGGCGGATAATTCACCGCAAGGGCTTTATATAGATCAATTCAAAACAGTTATTCCTTTAGATACTTCTTCGGCAGAAGGAAACTTTTATTTAAAACCCAATGGAGTTTTCTACATTACTTCGAATAATACTCCGTTCATCTGTAAGACAGAAGATTTTATAGATAACGGGCATGTGAAATTTGCGACACAATCGGGGCCAATGCTGGTTATTAATGGTGAAATACATCCCGACTTTAAAGAAGAATCGACTAATTTACATATAAGAAATGGAGTGGGAATTTTACCAGACAACCGAATTTTTTTCGTTATGTCCAAGGCTGTCGTAAACCTATATGACTTTGCCAACTTCTTTCAATCTTATGGCTGTAAAAATGCTCTTTATCTCGATGGTTATGTATCAAGAGCATATATACCCGAAAAGAACTGGATGCAGACAGATGGGAATTTTGGTGTAATTATTGGTATTACTGCTCCAATGAGATCTGAATAGAGAGTATAATAGTAACGTCTTATTTATAAAGAAGAAATATACATTGTTGTTTTGCCATATCAGGCAATTGCTTGATCCATTGTTTTACAGGTAATGTTTTTATATATTCATCTTCACAAGTGATATTCATTGCTATGCATAGTTTAGTAGATGGCATACAGTGTTTTATTATATCTTCAACTAACTTCTGATTCCTGTATGGAGTTTCTATGAAAATTTGCGTTTGATGTTCGTGCAGAATGAGATGCTCAAGTTGCTTTATTTTTCTCAATCGCTCTGCTCCATCTACAGGTAGATATCCCTGAAAGGCAAAGCTTTGTCCGTTAAATCCTGAGGCCATAAGTGATAATAAGATTGAAGAGGGACCAATCAATGGTACAACTTTGTAGTTTTTCTTTTGAGCAATAGCCACAATGTCGCTACCAGGATCAGCAATAGCAGGACATCCGGCTTCGGATATAATCCCGATATGTAATCCTTTCGTAATTGGTTGCAGATAGTTATCTATTTGTTCGGGTTTGGTATGTTTATTTAACTCGTAGAAAGTTAGCTCATCGATATTGATACTGTTGTCAACCTTTTTTAGAAAGCGGCGTGCTGAACGTATATTCTCTACAATAAAATGCTTTATTTGTAGTATTACTTCTTTGTTATAGGTCGGTAATACATGTTCTATAGAGGTTTCTCCTAATGTAACGGGGATAAGAAAAAGAGAGGGTTGCATATTCTATTGTTTTTATTTTTTTCGTTTATAAAGGAAATAGGTGGAAATTCCATTTTCTTCAAAAGTGCTTTCTAAATTGTAGTTCTCTTGTAATATTGGTAGAGCTCTATAGTAATCATAGCTAAAAGAAGCTCCTGATAGAATGATGAACTCCACTTCTTTATCTTCTATATATCGGGTTTGCTCATCCCGCATCTCAGGATATATATTATATGGCAGATTGGGGGATATGAAGTATTTTACATTTGGCATAATATTAGCCATTGTAAAAATTCCGGTAGTTGCATCCAGACCTAAACACATGAGAGTCGGATTCTTTTCCTGAATTACTATATTATAGAATTTGTGTAATACATCATTTGGCTGTTTTTGTCTCAGAATAACTTCTTTTGATCTGCTAAAGAATTCTTTAGTCTTAATACCGCACGCTAATGCAACAATAGTAAATAATAGATAAAAGTACCAATGAGGTTGTATCCTGATGTATTTTCGGACAAGGTCTAATATTACTATACATCCTAATATAGAGAAAATGTAATATGGCATTGAATAGTAAAATACATAATTGGCTGCCATAAATATTACAGTGTATAGAGAAGCAAAAGACAGTATAATTGCAGCCTTTCCTATCCTGCAACCTATATATTTGAATGGAAAGTATACTGCACCAATGAGAATGATCACAAACTCATAATTATCATATTTAAGTCTTTGATAAAAGCGAACTATCAGATTCTCCATTATACGGCTAAAATCCCCAATTTGGGCATAGGTTCTGTTAAGCGTAATATAAGTATCCCAAGCATAAGAAAGTGCATTATTCACCCAAAAGTAAATAACGATAGGTAATGAAACAATAAGCACACCTCCGATGAAAGAAAAGATGTTCCAAAATAGATTTTTATATTCTTTTTTTAGTAATATATTAATGAAGATTGCCAATAAGGGAAAAACCCAGAATACGACTAGATTTATTTTAATAAATATGACTACTGTGCACATTATTCCATGCAATAACATGTGTGCTGGTTTATGAGCGGAGGCCTCTTTATTCTTAAAGTATCTAATAAAAAGATATAAGCTTATAATTTCAAATAATACAATAAACTCTTCGGCAGAACCACCTTCCGATGAATGAGATAATAATAGTACGGGAAAGATCAGAGCCACTGCGAAAGCATATATTTTATCCAGATATAGGCGTGCTATCAGGTATGTTGAAAAAATCATTAAAACCCAAGTCAGGGATTCGATAATATACATTCCCAGAAAAGATTGTTCGGAAATAAGGGAGCCGATACCATAAATGACAAAGATGAGAGGTCCTTTGTGATCGAATATGTCTGTATACAAGGTTTGCCCATGAAACATTGCTTTTCCTATGTTGAAGTATAAGTTTATATCTGACCAATCATTGAATGGATATAATGGGGACATCAATGAGCAGAAAAAGATAAGTAGGAAAGCATATATAAACAGAACAACAAAAATGTTCTTCTCTTCTAATATAGTCTTCTTTAGCATCAATATATTGCGTTTTTAATTGTAGGCAAAAATAGGAAAAATATAATTGGCAGTGAATTAATTTACTCATTCATTCGCTTCTGCTATCTGTGATATAGTATTTTGTAATAACTTTATGCCTTTAATATAAAATATAGGATGAACTTACCTGACGATTTTATTATAAGAACAAAGCCTCTTCTTAAAGAAGAATGGGATAACTTTTTTACTGCCCTAAACAGTGATACTCCCATAAGTATCCGCATAAACGAAGGAAAGAACACAGTTATGCATATAGCCCTGCAACATGTTCCATGGAATAGTACGGGGTATTATATAGATAAACGTCCTCAATTTACATTCGATCCCTTATTACATGCCGGCTGCTATTATGTACAGGAAGCGTCCTCTATGTTTATCGGGCAGGTATTTAAGCAATATGGTGGTAAACAGGTGAAGGTACTGGACCTTTGTGCAGCCCCCGGAGGTAAGTCAACGTTGATAGCCGATTTATTAGATGATGATAGCCTGCTTGTATCTAATGAGGTTATCCGTTCTCGTTCATATATTTTAGCGGAGAATATAATGAAGTGGGGAAGACCGAATACTATAGTTACCAATAATGACCCTGCCGATTTTAGTAAACTGAACAGTTTCTTCGATACGATTTTGGTCGATGCCCCATGCTCTGGAGAAGGTATGTTTCGTAAAGATGATGTGGCGATAGCAGAATGGTCGGTGGATAATGTAAAACTGTGTAAAGAACGTCAGCAGAGAATATTGGCTGATATTTGGCCTGCACTCAAAACAGGTGGAATACTTATATACAGTACCTGTACATATAATCTGGAGGAAAACGAGGAGAATGTAAGGTGGATACAAAATGAACTGAATGCTGAGATATTATCAGTAGAAATAAAAGCAGAGTGGGGGATAAGCCCATCGCAGATAGATGGTATTGTAGCATACCGTTTCTTTCCACATAAGACCAAGGGAGAAGGCTTCTTCTGTGCTGTCTTGAGAAAGAATGATTCTGAACGACCTTATACTATCAAAAATAAGTCTAGAGATAAAAAAAATAAGACCGATTTACCCATCGTGTATAAAGATTATATCCGAGATAAAGATCGTTTTGTGTTTTATCAGAAGGACAATGTATGGAACGCTTTTTCCAAGAATCTATATGATGATCTGAATATTTTGAATGCTCAACTGGATATTGTTTCGGAAGGAATTTGCATCGGAGAGATCAAAGGAAAAGACCTGATTCCGAGCCAATCATTAGCATTAAGTAATGAGCTGAATAGAGAAGCCTTTGTTGTATGCGATATAGACTGGAAAACAGCAATAACTTATTTACGCAAGGAAGTTATTATTCTTGATGATGAACCGAAGGGATATATTCTTCTTACTTATAAAAACGTACCTTTGGGTTTTGTGAAAAATATAGGAAATCGTGCAAACAATCTTTATCCTCAGGAATGGAGGATTCGCTCGTCTAAGGTTCCTGCCGAGATTGTAAATGTAATTGATTAACCTTTTACAAAACCGAATATACGTCCTATTTTACAGAAAATACGGAATCCGTTATATATCCACGGCTTAGATTTCATAATATCTGTAACAAAACCATTTTGTTCCAGATAATAAAGGCGCTCCAGCTTTTTTACAGTGTTTTCATTCAGAAACTCACGGCAAACTTTCAGCTTCTCAGGGTAGATAACACTACCTCCTATCTGAGTACTGAATCCTTCCATATTGTAGATGACGATAAAGGTATCTACATATTTAACTTCTAGGTGATCTATTGCTATACCCTGAAAGAATAATTTCCAGTCGGCAACTACACGAAGGCTCTCATCATATAGTCCGTATCTTTTGAAATTATCCGAATGGATAAAAAATGCCTGATGACAAAGAAATCCTGAAAATAACTCATAGACTGCCATGTGCCAATCCCTATCTTTATATGAAGTATCAGCTTCAAGCTTACCACCTTTTTCCATATAAAAGCTACCACATATAAATGGGGTATGCGGATCGCCCTCAAAGATTTTTTCTAATGTATCATTTGCATAGAGGGCATCACCCGAGTTGAGGAAATATAAGTATTCTCCTTTAGCCTGTTTTATTCCTTTATTTTGGGCATTATATATACCACTATCTTTTTCACTGACCCAATAACTAATCTTATCTGTATGTTCACGGATAAGATCCACGCTGCCGTCTGTAGATAAGCCATCGATGATGATGAACTCATAATCGGTAAACGTTTGTGATATAACGCTATCAATGGTTTTCTTTAACCCGGTTTTGTCGTTGAGATTTATAGTGATAATAGATAATTTCATATCTTATTTACGTTTCGATTTTATAAGAAATGGATTTAAGAAAACGAGTTTTTGAAAAAAAGTGAGCACAGCTGCAGCTTTCCGCAGACTGTATCCCTTAGCATAGTAGATTTGTATTCGATATATCCTTTTTATTCGTTCTACTATTGTTTTCTTAAATTTGTGGTTGGTATATTTATCAAACTCATGCAGTAAATATACCATCCATGCTGTTTGATTTAGAGGTTTCAACGTTGAAGACATTCCTCCGAGATGTTGCCTGTAAACAGCCATATATTCAGGTAGAAACTTAATTTTCCCACTAAGCGATACAATCAGTTGAAGCGCATAATCTCCGTTTTTTACAGTATAATACCACTCAGGCGTTTTGTGTGCTTCTTTGCGGAAAAAGATAGATGCGGTAAGAAGCCCCCAGTCTTTGCTTATCAGGTCTTCGGTAGTGAGTATATCTCGATCCATCTCTATGTTCTCATCCAGATGTCCGCACATCAGTGTATAGGTCTGATGGGAACATAGAGCGAAGTCGGGATTAGCCTCCATGAAATCTACTTGTTTTTGCAGTTTATAAGGGTCTGTCCAGTAATCGTCTCCATCGCACAAGGCAATATATTTTCCCAGTCCGCTATTTATATTGTTTATCCAGTTAAGCATCATGCCTTGATTTGTTTCAGGCAGCCTAAGCTTGATAATATCCGGATATTTCTTTTGATATTCGATACAGATGGCGCGTGTATTATCTGTGCTGCAATCTTCTCCGATAACTAATTCGAAAGGAAAGCTTGTTTTCTGCATCACAACACCTTCTATTGCTTCCGCTATAAATTTCTCATGATTGTAAGTAATCATGGAAACGGAAACCATTATATCTTTTTGTTCGTTCACCTCAATAGCCTTTCTATTTCTTTTTTTAATTTTTCCGCTCCGGGAAATCCTTCAGATTTATATTTTTCTATACCATTCTTATCATAGAGTATGTAAGTCGGTATACCATTGAAATCTGTACTATCTAAAATATAGTCCCATTCTTCACCTGTCAGATAATAATGTTCTCCATCTATTCCTTTTACTCTTTCTTCCCATAGCTTTATAGGAGAAGAAGTACATGTGATGTATACAAAGACAATATCTTTACCTTTCATTTCATCTTTTACAGGTAATAATTTCTTCATACCTTCTAGACACGGTCCGCACCATGTAGCCCAGAAATCGACGAGTACAACTTTATCCTTATATTTCTCTACAATAGCTTCCAGAAGTTTTTCTTTAGGAACGGATGGAGTTTCGTTTATATTAGTTTCCCCTTTATTTGCAGCTAATTTTACTATTTCTTTATTTTTTAGAAAAAGAATTTTTGCAATTTCTGCATCTCCGAAATATTCTTTTATATTTTGTATTTGTTTTTCAGATAAAGGTTCTAGTGCATATGTTAGTTGACGCATGTACGCTTGACTGATAATCATATCATAAAACAGACCAGTATCTGCGCCGATGAGCTCAGCCATTGTATCTTTAACGCCAACAAGCCATTCTTTCACAGGAGTTTCTTCTATTTCCGGAATATTGAACGTCTTATTTCCTAGTATAGTTTGAAATATCTGTCCATAGACTTCGCTGTATAAATAATAGGGATTTTCCAGATCGTAGTCTTTGAGAAAGGTATAATATGATAAATCGGGTTCATTTATTTTTATCGTTGTTGTATCTCCATCCTTTTTAATACTTCTCCATATTTTCTCCATGTTTTCTGTGAAATGAAGAGCGTTTTCTATATGATGAGATTTTAAATAATAGTTCAGATATATTTTACTCCGTTCTGATAATAAAGAATCATTATCGAATACATCAAGCCTTTTATCCAAATCATACTGATTTATTGGAATATATTTTTGGGGATTTTCAATGCAACTATCAAGAACTTCTTTATTAAGTAAATCGTATCTGGCTGCTGTTTGAGCAGCTTTTATAAAAGCATTGGATGTATGTACATTATATTCTGTATAAAAATCAGGCCCGGAAACTGTAGATATAGAATCCTTATTAATTATTATCTTTGTTTCTATATCAGGTTTTAAATTAATTGTAAAACCATGATTAGTTGTAGTATTGTATATAAATCCTATAGCGGGATTTGTTTCAATCGGGATATCCAGAGAGAAGGTGCCATCATCTTCTACTTTAATATCTTGGCGTTGCATATCCATCGTTATTGGTGCAGGGACAGACAGTATCATTTCCTCACCGGGTTTATAATCTTCTATCTTTCCTGATAACTTAGCAATTCCTGCCTGAATCTTAGGTTCCGGTAGTACTTTTTTATCCGAATTTGAGCAAGCAATGGTTAGAAAACAAATTCCAACAATAATTATTAATTTAGAAATGATGCCGTTTTTCATAATTGTATTAGCTTATTTGGTTATCACATCCACAATTCGTTTCATATCCTCTTCATCGTAACGATGATCGCATGGCAGAGGTAACAGATAATTTACAATCTTATATTCTGCCGAATTTTTCTCTACCAGATTCAACGTTTCTTTCCAATAAGTGGAAACATAGATCTTATTGTCGATAAGCTTCTTCCTGAGTGTCGGATCTTCGGAATAAAACATATAGCTTAAAGGGCATGTATCTTCAGGAAAATTATCGAATTCGTATAAGTTGTTTGTACCTAAAGCCTGATGTAGATATCTGAAATTGCTTATTTGCCTTTTTCTCAGATTTTCATAATCAATGTTTGCCAGTAAAGCATTCGCTAAGTTAGACATTTTTTTGATGGGTTGGTTGACAAGGCTTGCACAATAGTTAAGATAGTCCTGATAGCCTGCATTTGCACTTTCTGATTCGATGCGCTTCATCAGATGTGTCATATGAGGAATGGCTTGGTCTTGTTCGAAGTCTTCATCCAATAGAGTGTCTGTATACAGATATGCTCCATCAGGTAATCCGAAAAATTTGCGAGGAGAATAAATCGTGTCTATACCTTCGTAAGGTTTTGAATAAAAGGCATGTGTATTATCCACAATCAATTGTTTGCCACATCTCATCACAAGCTTATCAACTGTGTTGCATTTTATTCCGTATATATCCGAGTAAAAAAAGACTTCATCCGGAGCTAGTTTTTTATTGAAGATAGGATCTATTTTGAAATCAACGGAATAGAATTCACACTCGATACCTAATTTTTTTATGGGCTCCCAAATAACTTCTGAGTTGAGGTATGGGATATAAATTTTTTTATATCTCTTCGCCCGAAGTATATATTCAAGACAGTTGCGAGCTGTGTTTAATTGTACAGCTCCTTTATGGTAGTGTTCACCTTTTCTTAATTGAAGTTCGAAATATCCCCCTATTTCTTTCATGTTTTTAAAGTTTTCTGCTTATTCTTCAGCATTATTAATGCTTTCTCTGCTCTCACTTCCCTTGTAGCCTGCTGTTTTGCTCCACCAACCCAGTCACAGTAACCTCGCTTATATCCATCAGAGAGACTGTCGAAAAAATCTTTTGCTTCTGGTTCTTCTTTCAGAATAGCGATGAGTTCGTGAGGAATAATGATTTCACCTTTACTTCTTTCCATAATGATCAATTTATCAATTTGTATTCATTCAACATATCATTTATCTCGTTACAAGAGTTAAACATGACCACATCCAGAATAGAAAGCCAGGGTATAAATTCGTTTTTTAATTGCTTGTACTCTATCGAATTAGTTGATAGAAAATGTAAACTAATATTTTCTTTCCCGAAGTCTTCAGTATTGTACAATTCTTGTCCGCCTATTGCATTATAATAATCTGTTGCATTAAGCTCTTTGCAGATAGCGATTACCTTGTCCTGACCTTTAAGTGAATGGTCTATATTTAATGTTGATGAAACAATTATTTCGGTCTTAATGTTCAGGTATTCACACATATTCAGTACAGAATTGTGTATATACAAGAAAAGATTATTCTCTTTATAATTAATAATGTTTTCGATTAAAGGCATAACATTATTAAAATATGGAGCTTTCCTATATGATTCTCGTATTTGGTTCAATAACTTCTTTCTTTCGAATCCATTTGAAACAAAACGATCTTTTATGTCCAGATAGTCTGAATCTTTTTCTACCGGAACAGTAATGAGTAGATCTTTACCGTTTTGTAAAATACGATTTCTGTTAATCCAGCCTTTCTTGGTGTATTGGATATTGTCATAGATCACATATTTATCAACAGCATTCAATAGTTGAAAATATCCGATATATGGTAAAAAGTACGGCTGCATTATCCCGATTTTCATATCTTCCAAGGCTTATTCTTGATAAAGTCGCAAATACGTTCGACATCTTCAAATTCCAGATTGGGATACATTGGCAGGCATAAGATCTCTTTCGATACTTGGGCTGCTACCGGTAGGTTGCTTACATTGGCCGATGGTAATCCTTTGTAGGTGGGGAAGTCGCTGATAAGCGGATAAAAATATCGTCGGCCAAAAATATCGTATTCTTGTAATTTGAAGTACAGGTCATTCCTGTTCATGCCATAGTCTACTGTGTTGACACGTACGGGATAATATGGGTAGGTATGTGAAACGCCCTCTTCTACTTTCATACAAGTAATGCCCTCTGTGTTTTTTAGAAGATCGTTATACAGTTCAGCGAGTTTTAATCGTTTAGCTATATAATTGTCGACATGCTTCAATTGTAACGAACCGTAAGCTGCTTGTAATTCATTCATTTTGGCATTGATCCCCGGTTCTATAACTGTGGTTTCGTTACGAAAGCCGAAGTTCTTGAGTAGATCAATGCGTTGTTTTGTTTTTTCATCTTGACAAACGATCGCACCTCCTTCTATAGTATTAAATACCTTAGTTGCATGGAAGCTTAATATAGACAAATCGCCCCAATTCATAACTGACTGACCATCTTTCTTTACGGCGAAAGCATGTGCAGCATCATATATCAGACGTAATCCATAGGTGTCTGCAATGCGTTGTATTTCCTCTACATTGCAAGGATTTCCATACACATGAACGGGCATGATAGCCGTCGTTTGTGGAGTGATCGCTGCTTCTATTTTCTTAGGATCTATATTATAATAGTTGTCTTCTATGTCTACAAAAACAGGTTTTATATTATTCCACCATAGCGAGTGCGTAGTAGCTACAAAACTAAATGGTGTGGTTATAACCTCTCCTGTAATTCGCAATGCTTGTAATGCTGTAATCAATGCAAGTGTTCCGTTTGCAAATACAGATATATATTTAACGCCCAGATATTCGGCCAGTTCTTTTTCAAATTGTCTGTGGAAAGGTCCATCATTGGTAAGCCATTTATTATCCCATATTTTTTCCAGATAAGGGATGAATTCCTCCAAGGGTGGAAGTGCCGGTTGGGTTACCATTATTTTTTTACTCATACTTTTTGATTCTAAAGTTTTCTATATACTTTTCTTATAAACTCAGGTGTTATACTCTTTATACGGCCTTTTAACGATTTATCACCATAAAGTAGTATTTCCAGCCTTCGTCTATGCTTTGTAAATGCTTCTGTATATTTATAATTGAAATACTTGTCATATTCATTTATCAATTCTATAATTCTCATGAATTGACTCTTCTCGTCCATTCGTGACCATTGACCATTGTCATGTATACGATAAGCCGTAGTTACATCCTTTAAGTATAGCAGCGACCCAAATTGGCCCATATACATACCTAACATCCAGTCTGCAATTTCCATGTCGAATAGCTTCGGATCGATATTTTGTATATATTTTCCTCTGAAAACGCAGCAGGATAAGTTACCGATACGGTTGCCCATAGCCAGCTGTTCTGTTGTAATATGTTCGTAGTCATTTTCATTCGTCCAGTCGAAAATCTCTTCTCTGTTTTGGTCTGTAAATAGACGAATGTGTCTGTTATAACTCATGGACGAGTCGGGTTGTTTCTCTAAATGTTCGATGTGATTTTGCAAATGATTAGGTTTTACCCAATAGTCATCACCTTCCATAATGGCTACATAGTCTCCAGTACAAGCAGCAAAGGCTCTTTTGTAATTCAGGTTGTAACCCATGTTTTGAGCTTTGGGAAGGTATGTAAAAGAAAATGCAGTTTTATCTTCGTATTCTCTTATTATATCTACCGTATTATCGGGAGAGCAATCATCTGCTATAATAATTTCCACATCACATACAGTTTCTTGCATCAGAATGCTTTCCAACGTCTGACGGATATATTCAGCATGATTGTATGTGATGAGAATAACGTTTACCTTCATAATAGTTTGTATCAGTACGATTTATTTGAAGAGAACATCTTGCGGAATACTTTTCTTATAAACTTGATGGGAGCGTAGAGAAAAGCTCCAGTCTTGTATTCAATAGAGTTTTTGTATAGTTCAGCTTCCTTCTTGAAATAATCAGCATCAATATGATCTCTTATTGGATTAAAATATTTCAGATACAAAGGTACATGATTCTTGAAGATTTGGAGGAGTAATTGTTCATTTTTCTCTTTACTAAGTGACGACAACATTGAGGCATCCTTTATTCGATAGTAAAAATGATATTTATCCAGTTTCACGACTACGTCTGCTTCTTTAATTAATTCTAGCCAAAAGTTCCAGTCTTCAAGTCCACCAACCATATTCGGGTTGTAACCATTTGTTTTCATATAGTCACTTTTGCGATAAATAGCCGAACAGAATATGCGGTTTTCGGTTAGTAAATCTTTATATCTAAATGGTGGTAGATTTAGTTTCTGATTCTTGGTGCCAAATAGTATCAAGTTACTGTATACAACTTTTGTTTCCGGCTTTCTTTCGAATGTATTGAGAGCCTCAATTATATATTGCGGACCTATTTTATCATCTGAGTCTAGGGGTAGAATATATTTTCCTATCGCATGGCTGATACCAAAATTACGAGCATCGGAGAGCCCTCCGTTCTCTTTTTGGTAATATTTGAAGCGAGGATCTTTATCTATCCATATCTTAGCTACTTCTTGGGTATTGTCTGGTGAGCCGTCGTTAATAATAATACATTCCCACGCTTGATACTCCTGATCGAGTACCGACTGAAGTGTCTCTGCTAAATATTCTGCCTGATTGTAGCAGGGTACAATCACAGAAATTACAGGTAATGTATTTGTATTATTTATAGTTTCAACCATTTCAATAATCCTATTTTTTTCAAGAATCTAACACTTCCAGATGTCTTTAGCTTATATAGTTCCTGTTTCTTTTCCATCCATTCTTTATATATACTTTCGTAAAGTTTATACGAAGTCGATATATGATTATTTCTTTCGGTAATTAATTCCTTTTGATTTTGTTTGTCTGAACTTATACCATCAAGATAAAACGTGGAAAAGGAGCTGTTAACATGTTTATAAGAGCAATTGAGTAAACATATCGCATCCATGAAAAATGCCCAGTCGGAGACGATTTTCATTTTTTCGGAATAGTAACCATATTTTATCAACAACTCTTTTTTTATGAAAGATCCCATATGAGGGAGACTATCTTCTGCAAAATATTTAAAGTCGAGATAGTCTGGATATGTCTTTATGAATTTATTGTTGTTTTTATCGCATATTTCAAGATCAAAATAAACAATATCTTCTCCTGTAATTTGATCCATTATTAAACTCAAATTAGCATCCTCACAAATAGTATCGCCGCTATTAATAAATAATACGTACTCTCCATTAGCTTGCCGGATGCCTTTGTTCATCGCATTGTATACACCTTTGTCTGGCTCGCTGACCCAATAAGTTATGTGCTGGCTATATTCTTCTATTATATTCTGACTTCCATCTGTTGACCCTCCATCAATAACAATATACTCAAAGTCTGCTTGAGCTTGAGAAATAATGCTTTCAATGGTTTTTCTAAGCCCATTAGCATTATTATAATTGATTGTTATTATGGTTAATTTCATTTGTTTAGGATGTCTTTATAGAGTTGGATGTACTGGTCTGCTTTATCTGGTGCATTAAATCTAAGTATAATATCATCTCTAATAGCTTTATTGTCAAATATAATACTAAAAGTTTTGATAATTGCATCTGTCAAGCTTTTAGATGTGAAATCTTTAGCTAATATTCCGTTAAATCCATCTTTTATAATATCTAATGCTCCTCCATTTGGAAATGATACTACTGGCGTTCCACATGAAAGAGCTTCTATAAAAACTTGTCCAAATGCCTCTTCAATAGAAGACATAATAAATATATCGGCCGCAGAATATATTTGTGACAACAATACTTCGTCTGTAATATGCTCTAACGAATTGATATTGGGATGATCAGCTATATGCCCAAATGAATAGAACAGAGTATCTTGTGATTGCAACTCATTTATTGATTCTATCAGCAAATGCATACCTTTTCTAATATTAAAAAAAGATGCAGCTCCTATTAGTATAATCTTTTTATCTAAGGGGATACCGAATTTTTTCCTTACTTTCAGCTTATCGTATTGCTTAAATATATTAGTATCAATTCCATTTGAAATAACTCTAAGCGGATACTCTTTTATTAGTTCACTTTCTAGAGCTTTTTGTTTAACCCATTCCGAAATAGCAACAAAAGTAATATTCTTATTGGCGATACTTTTTTTTCTTATAATAAAGTTTCTTTTTAAATATTTATGATAGGCATTGAATGGAAATCCCTTTTCATAATGATAGCCTCCGCCACAAGCATATAAGTCAGGCATTCTCCATATTACAGGTTTTTTATTTTTTTTAAAAAAACTAGGCTCATCTAGAAAGCCAGAAACCCAATTTAGTTGTATTAAATCGGCTTCTTTATAGAGAGGATGACTTGTAATATCATAAATTGTTACCGGATTAGTGAATATTTCCACAGGAGGTAAGTCGTTTAGTTTAGAAAAGTTTTCTGTTTGTTTTCGAAATTTTTCAAATATTCTTCTTTTTATATAATATATTATTTTGTTTTGCGAATCATTATAGTAGTTGAAACTGTATACATTAGGAATCTCTTTTGTTTTATATAAAACTAATACCTTCGAATCTATTCCTTTCGATAATAACGATTGGTGTATGCGCATACATGCTCCAGCTGCGCCTCCTGTGTCATAAGTGTTTACGTGCAATATCTTCATGTATGGTAGATTATAGAAAGCTGATCCCTCTTTGTTTGGCTTTTTTTCGATTTCTGTTTAGTTGGGGAGTAGATTGGCATATTTTGAATATGACTTTTATATTTATAAAACACTCCTTAAAAGACAGATGCAATAAATTGCTTCCTAAAGTACAAAAAATATTATAGATAGAGCTTATCCAGAGATTTTTCAACGAATAATGAATATTGGTTAATATCACTAAATAATGGATAAAGGATTTGTTCACCTGTTGATTGAAGTTCGGTATATTGTTTTCTCGATGCTGCCTGTCGTGTATAGCTTTTACTTTGGGATATATACCTATCTTTAACCCGTGATATTTAACTCGCTCTATATAGTTATTATCTTCTCCATAATGAGGGAAAATGGGGTCGAAAGCTCCAACTTTAAGCAAACAGTTTTTTGATATCATCCAGATAGCGGCGCATACAAATGATGTAGGATATATTTTATCTTCGGAAGCTCCTTTTACTACATAATCAGAATATAGTAAAGGACAACTGTTAGGTTCTATATTAATGGAAAAATTATGATCAAGCTTATCTTCCGATCCATTTAAATGAATAGGACTTAGTATTCCGTATTGAGGATTTATTTCCATCATATTCATCAATTTCTCTATAGTATCAGATTTTACCCAAGCATCCTGATTCAATAAAAAAACATAATCGGCATCTTGCTCTACTGCATATTTTAATCCTATGTTATTTGCTTTTCCAAATCCAAGATTAGTGTCATTTTCTATTAATTTAAATTCAGGATAACTCTCTTTGATAAATTGCGTAGAGCCATCAGAAGAATTATTGTCAATAATAATTGTTTCTAGAGGAATGGTAGATTCGATCAAACTATCGAAACATTTTTTATACCATTTCATCCCATTGTATGTAACTACTATTACAATTATTTTCATTCTTATTTATTTTGTATAAATTATTCTTCTTTTGTCAATCAGCGATTCCCTATTGTATATCTTATGTAAAGTTGTATACGACTCGTTTATAAATTTTATCTGAGTTTTAGTCTCTTTAATTAATTTTTCAATTGATTCGGCGAAGCCAATAGCGTTGTCAGATATGAAACAATCTTTTTCATTTATGAAATCTAGGCCTTCGACTCCTATAGTTGTGGTGACAAAAGGTATTTTATAGTTTATGGCATCCAAAATTTTCATTCGCATACCGCTTCCTATTCTTATAGGTACTATTGATATAGTGTTTGGTAAAATTATAGATAGATCTTTAACAAATCCATCAAAAAATACATTTGTGAGACCTATATCTTCGAACATTTCCTTAGTCCAACCTCCACCAATGATATGAAGTTCCAGAGCTTTATTTTTTGAAAGTATAATTGTCCACACTTCAGATAAAAACCATTTTATGCCGTCTACATTAGGAAAATGCGTACAACTCCCAACAAAGGTCAGTTTATTGTTAAATTCAAATTGATATTCTGATATATTATCAGGCATATTAACCATAAGGGGGGAGCTGAGTATAACTTTTTGCGGTAATTCCTTTTCCAGTTTTTGTTTGTCAATATCTGTAACGGTTACAATTTTGTCATACAAGCTTAAAGTGGTTAATTCATAATGTTTATTTACATTATATAGATATTTTTCATATTCGTTTGTTTCTGCAAAATAGGACAACTCTATTTTATTGCGTATATATCTTATTTCGTGATGGATGAAAATCTTTTCAACATCCTGTGGCAGTATATGTATGAGCGATAACAAAGGATAGAATTCGACTTGTATAATATCAAAACCTTTTCGGGAGATTTCGACTACATATTCAATGAATCTTTCGGAATTGATAGTCGTTGCGGTATTAAATAAAGAGCTATTCTGTTTTACAAAATCAATGTTTTGTTTATTCGTATTATCATTCTTTACTTTTCTAATTTTATCCTTTAGCTTAAACGGTATGCTGTATATTTGATTATATATGTCTAATAGATGTTTCTTTTTAATAGCGGATTGAGGTAATATTTCTAGATGAGGATAAAATGTTACATTATTCCAAATGTTCTTTAGTTCGTTAAAAGATTCTGTATCATCTTCTGTCAGTCGGAATAATAATGATATTTCATATTCGTTGCGTAAACTATCAATAAAATGAAATACCCCTTGCCGCCCTCCTTTGGTGAGAGGGTAAGGTATCTCTGTATTTATTATAAGAATCTTTTTCATAGCGATATTTACTACGATTGTGATTATTGAAGTTTGAGTACTTTATATAACTTATTTAGAAGCCTAAAGCAAAAACGAGGAACTTTATTATTATTTATAAAATCAATCATATAAAAATATTGTCCGTACTTATCTGTATGTTTCTGTAACAAAGTCAGCCTTTCATAATCGGTCTGAACAGTCCGAGGAATTAATTCTGAAATAATCTGCTTCCTTTCATTAAACATAGTTTTACGGAACTCAGCATTATTACTAATACCAGTCATATCGAAAATTACAATATCAAAATTTAAATAAGTTGATGACTCCCCTCCAAGCATCGCTTTTAAAAAAAAGATCCAGTCAGATACTATTTTATACTTTTCGTCATATAGACCATATTTTTTAAACAAATCTTGATGTATAAAAGTTGCTTGATGTTGTAAGGTGTCAATATACAAATCATAGAGTGTTATATCTCTATTTCCTCTATTAATCCATTTCGTTTGACAACCTTTATTATCACAGATCTGTATCCCTCTTAATATTGGACTTTCATATGTTTTTTGTTCGAAAACCTCTTGTAAAACGTAGTTATTAGCATATATATCTCCTGAATTTAGAAAATGTAAATATTCGCCTTTTGCTTGTCGAATACCTTTATTCATCGCATTATATATACCTTTGTCTGGTTCACTAACCCAGTAGTCTATTTTGTCAGAATACGACTCAATAAGTTCTTTGCTTCCATCTGTCGATCCTCCATCTATAACAATGTATTCATAGTTTTTATAAGTCTGCGAAAGAACGCTGTTGATGGTCTTTTGCAGTCCAGAAGCATTGTTAAAATTTATTGTTATAATGGATAGTTTCATTAAGCTAGTATTTTATTATATAATTCGGTATATCTTTTTGCTTGTAATTGATTATTTAAGGTGGTAATAGGATAATCCCTTATTATATAGGGCTCCTCAAAACTATATTTGTCATTTAGAAAATTCTCTATTTCAAGCCGAAGTGATTGTGAATTAATCTCATCTATTAATATACCATTCTGCCCTGTTTTTATATGCTCAGCCATTCCTCCATTACTGAAGCTAATAACTGGAGTACCATTTATAAGTGATTCCAGCATAACTTGATTAAACATATCTTCTCGTGATGGAACGATTGTTACATCAGCAACTGCATATATTTTATTAAGTTCACTTATATCTTTAATGTTTTCGTATTGTTGGAAATTTATTTTGCTATTTATAGAAATTTTGTTGCCATGTCCAACACTTATTAAATTGAATTTATTAGGATCTATATTATTTACTGCTTCAATTAAAAGGTCTAATCCTTTTCGAGGTAATTGGATATCAAAAGCAATAAATAGAATAGTTTTTTTACCATTATTTAATTTAAATTTTTCCTTTAGAGCAACTTTATCCAAGAGTGGATAATTTTTTTCTTCAATACCGTATGGGATATAATAATGAGGAAAATCACCTAAAATATAACTAACCTCAGATTTTTGTTTTACCCATTCTGACGGACATGCTATATGGATATTATTGTGTGTGTGAGTACATCTATATTTTATGTTAATAGCTTTGTTCTCCAGTTTTCCGAGACTGCCTTGATTCCTTAAAACATCACCTTCGTAGTGAAAAATTCCTAAGAATGGATTAGGGTCATGTGTAGTGCAGACTATGGGCTGTTTTATCTTTTTAAAAAACGAGGGATAGTTAATAAAGTTTCCAATCCAGTGTAAATGTATTATATCTGCGTCTTTTATTAGCGGATGATTTTCTATCGGATAATATGAAAGAGGTAATGTCGCAATCTCATAATTTTTTGGATATTTTGATATAATTCGCCTAAAATACCCTTCTTTAGTTAAATATGGTTTTAATCCAAGTTTATTTACTATTCTATAATATAAGTTGTGATAATGTGTACATTGGTGTATATTTCTTTCGATGTCATTTGAATCTGTGACTGGATCTTTTTGAATAAAATAACTCGTTACATCAGGAGCATAGCTCAATAGGCTCTGATGTATTCTGAGAGCAGCGATACCGGCTCCTCCTCTTAACATTGTAGCAATATGTACAACTTTCATTTTTTTAGAATGTCATATATTTTGTAAAATAATGGATTCTGAAAGAATCTTGTTTTCTTCAACTTATTTTTACTGAAAGTAAATCGAGTTTTTAGGGACGAATCTTCTCCGTATTTATAATATCTTTTTAAATAATTATAGCCTATTCTATTCTCCTTTATTTTAATTCTTTTAACAGAAACCGACTTACTTAGATTTATATTGTTATGTTGTAAGGTATAAATACTATTGTTGCCACAATGTTCACCAGTTCCATCAAATCCAATATTTTTTGTTAGAGAATATTTAGGAAATAAACAAAGCCCATTTTTTAAGAAAATTGTTGCAACCCATTGTAAATCCCATGTATCAATAGACCCATTTCTTGTTTGTTCTAATAGTTTATAAAAGTCTTCACTACCATCAAAATTAAAATGATTAAAGTCAGAACGCTTTCTTACCGCTTCGCATAGATAATCTAAATCAGAGATGTATTGATTCCAAGCTCTAGCCCATGTTGCCCAACCCCAACAACTCATAAAACGTAGAAAGTAAGTTTCTGGTAATTTATCTGCACCTGATGTTTTTGGAACCAAGGCGCATATTGACATGACTTTATCTTCATCTTGATAGAGATTTAAGGCGTCATTCATATATTGTAGATAATGAGGAGATGTAATGATGTCATCTTCAATAATTATGGCCTTTCCATATTTGTTGATAATAGTTGAAATACCTTCCTTAATTGAATAAGTTAACCCCTTATTCTCCGACGACTCTATTATATTAACCTTTTTACACCATTGTTTTTCTTTCAGAATTTCTCGGGTAAGTTTTATTGCATTTAATGTTTCTTTATCTGCATCTTTTTTAGGTCCATCAGCATATATGTACAAAGTTGATTCTTTAGCTAAGTCATTTTCAGCTAAAGCTTCAAGAGCTCTTTTTGTGTGTTGAGGTCTTTTATATACAAAGAAGATGATAGGAGCTAAGTTATTTGTCTGCATCTTTGAAAAATATTGTATTAATAGTTTTAGCAACTAAAGAATAATTTAAGCTTTTTAAATAGATATAAATTTCGCTATTTTTTATAGCATCCATGTCTTCATTAAGAGATTCTACTAATACTAAATTTGGCCTGTATTTATTCCAATCATTAGAATGGAGAACTTGTAAATCTAATCCTTCAACATCAATACTAATAAAATCAATATTTGTATTAGCAGGAAGATACATATTTAGTATTTCTGAAAGAGTGTAAGTTTGTATCTCTTTAGTATCAATGATTTTGAAAGAATGTAATCCATTATGTTTTTTTGCTATATCTTCCGAGAATGTATTTAATGCAGGTTCGTTGAATAAATAGTAATTTAGAACTTGAGGATTTTCAGAAATTGCATATTCTAGGTTTATATCTCTAGGACGTAGCTCTTTGAAAAGTTTCATGCTTCCCGGCATAGCATCTAGATTGATCC
>NZ_JAEPKU010000074.1 GCF_016652235.1 Dysgonomonas sp. Marseille-P4677 | reverse complement strand
CTACAGAAAGTACCGAGCATATCAATAAGGTTTTTAATACCATATTTTTACTAAACTTTATTATAGTTTCTTTGCCCGTAATTATCCTTTCCAATACAATTAATCCATTTATTGTTTGGTGGTTAGGTCCGAAGTATTTGTTGGATACATCTACTGTGATTGTCATACTAATCAACCTTTATATTTTCGGCATGCGTATTTCAGCTCAAATATTTAAGGTAAAATCGGGAATATTCGTACAAGACAAATTCTCTCCGTTAATACAAGGATGTGTCAACCTTGTACTCTCTCTTATTTTTGTACAATTTTGGGGTATTACAGGAGTTTTATTCGCTTCAACTATAAGTGTATTGTCTATAGGGTTTTGGCAATTTCCGTTTCTTGTTTACAAATACACATTCAAAAAGCCGCTTAGATTTTATTTTATAAATTACGCAAAATATACTGTGATAGCACTCATTGCGTGGATGACAACTTATTGCCTGTGTCATTATCTGTTAATAGACAACTCCTTGTTGGATATTGTTCTCAAAAGTATTGTCTCTTTAATTGTTCCTACAGGGCTATATTATATATCGTTTTGCAGGACAGATGAAATGCGTAATCTTTTGTTCACTTATATTAAACCAATGTTGCTTAAGATATTTAAACGATGAAAAAACGGCTGTTCGTTGCTATACAATATATGGAGATAGGAGGAGTAGAACGTTCCTTGCTCGGCCTTTTGAATAGTTTCGACTATTCATGTTTCGACGTAGATCTTTTTGTTTATCGTCATTCGGGCGAACTGATGCAGTTCATACCTTCAGAAGTTAATCTATTACCTGAAATTGCCGCTTATACAACTCTTACACGTCCCATCACTCAGATTGTTCGTGAAGGCTATTGGAAGATTGCTTTGGGACGGCTAAAAGCTAAATATAAAGCAAGACAATTTGGAAAACGAAACAATCATGGAGAAAATTATTCGATCTATCAATATGTTGCAGATGCTACTACACCTTATTTGCCTTTAGTAAACGATGTTATTTACGATCTGGCAATAAGTTTCATAACACCACATAATATAGTAAGAGACAAAGTAAATGCAAAATGCAAGATAGCATGGATACATACCGATTATTCGAATATAGCAGTGGATGAGGCCTGCGAATTGAAATCGTGGGGCGCATATGATCATATTGCAGCTGTCTCAGAAGATGCTAAAAGAGCATTCGTTTCAAGGTTTCCTTCCTTGTCTGATAAGGTTATTGTTATAGAGAATATTCTTTCTGTAAATTTTGTTAGAGAACAGGCTTCTATGCAGAAACCGCAATTGGACGGAGAAATAAAGCTTCTGACAGTAGGACGGTTTTGCTATCCGAAAGCATTGGATCAGGCAGTACGTATTTGTGCCAAATTGCGAAAGAACGGTGTTCCTGTCAAATGGTATGCTATAGGTTATGGAGATGAAGAGGCAGTTCGCAATGCAATTGAAGAATGCGGAATGCACGATCATTTTATCATTCTGGGAAAGAAAACAAATCCCTATCCTTATATTGCGGCCTGCGATATTTATGTCCAGCCATCACGATATGAGGGTAAGGCGGTTACGGTACGAGAAGCACAGATTCTGGGTAAGCCGGTGGTAATAACAGCCTTCAATACTTCGGCCAGTCAATTGAGCGATGGTGTCGACGGACTTATTGTTCCTATGGATGTTGATGGTGCTGCATATGGGATACAATCTCTTATAGAAAATAAACAGTTACAAGAAGAGTTTCGCAAAAATATGGCAATTACAGACTATGGTAATTCCAAAGAAGTAGAACTTATATATAGTATGTTGTGAGATTATTGTACATAACAAATGGAATAACAGGAGTTGGAGGTCTGGAACGCGTACTCTCTGTAAAAGCATCATATCTGGCCGATAACTTAGGTTATGAAATTTGCATAATATCTCTTAATGAGAAAGGCGAAAAGCCATTTTATGAATTTAGTTCTAAAATAATTTTTCGTTCAGTAGAAGTAACAAAGAAGAAATATGAGTATTTCTTTGGTATACGCCGTATAATCAAAGAATTTCGTCCCGAAGTTATTTCTGTTTGTGATGATGGATTAAAGGGCTTTTTTGTGCCATTATGGATTGGGAGTAAAGCTAAGATTATTTACGAAAGACATGTTTCGAAAGAGATGGTTACACTTGGCAGAAAACCAAATCTAAAACAAAAAATGTCTTTTTTATTGATGGATATAGGGAGTCGGTTATTTGACAGATTTATTGTGCTTACAAATGACAACAAGCAACAATGGAAATCTAAAAACGTAACGGTAATACCTAATCCTCTCCCTTTTTATCCTGACTCGATTTTAAAATTAGATACTAAACGAATTGTCAGTATTGGAAAAATCTCTATTCAGAAAGGTTATGAGCGTTTAGCTGAAACATGGAATCTTATTGAGTATAAGTATCCGGGTTGGAGCATAGATATATATGGTTCGGTATCTGAAAACAGCAAATTGCCGGAGCTTATAAGAGGGGCTTCTATCCAGATACACGATCCGGTTAAACAGATACAAGACGTATACCTGACATCTTCTATTTATGTATTGCCTTCCCGATTTGAGGGTTTTGGGATGGTACTGATTGAAGCCATGTCGTGCGGAGTACCATGTGTGGCTTTCGATTGTCCCTGTGGCCCAAGAGATATTATAAAGAATGGCGTCGACGGTTTTTTAGTTGAAAATGGTAATATAGAACAATTTGCTAAACAGCTATCTGTATTGATTGAAGATGAAGAATTGCGTAAGGAAATGGGCCGAAATGCCCGTTGCAATGTACAGCGCTATAACGTGAGTGTCATTGCCGGTATGTGGGACAAACTATTCAAGAGTCTATGATAAGTATAATTGTACCTGTTTATAATGCAGAGTGCTGTTTGTCAGCCTGCTTAGATAGCTTATTGGGGCAAACCTATTGCAATATAGAAGTGATATGTGTCAATGATGGTTCACCAGATAAAAGCAATTCCATCCTTTCCGATTATTTGAAAAGAGACCAGCGTTTGAAAGTGATTACACAAGATAACAGAGGTATAGCTTCAGCGCGTAACCGGGCTATAAAGGAAGCACAAGGTGAATGGATTATGTTTGTTGATTCAGACGATTGGATAGAGCTCACTACATGTGAAAGAGCAATGAATCTGGCTAAAGATTCTAAGGTAGATGTCGTCCTTTGGGCATATACCCGCGAACTTGGGAATGGTAGGAATGCTCCACGTTTCCTGATGCAGAGAGATAAGTTGTTTGATGAGAAAAACATACAATTGTTACATCGTCAAATTATAGGCCCTATCGGAGACGAACTGAGGGATCCTACATTGCTTCATTCGTTAGGTACTGTATGGGGTAAGCTTTATTCGCGTGATGTAATCTTGGAATCCAGATTTGTGGATACAAAGATTATAGGCTCTGGTGAAGATGTATTATTTAATATAGAAGTGTTCACCCGTGTAAAAAGGGCATATTACATAAACGAAATTATGTATCATCACCGAAAGAGTAAAAAGTCATTTACAGGTGGGCATAACAAAAATCTGAACGAATGCTGGATAAATCTTTATTCGATGATATCGGATATTATCATAGCATACAATCTTCCTCCCGATTTTAATAAAGCTCTAAATAGTCGCATTGTACTGGGACTGATAGGGCAGGGGATAAATGAATGCAGGTCCCCTCGAAATATCCGAGGCAAAATAAGCATAATAAAACAGATAATAGTCCAAAAACAATATCGTTTGGCTATGCAAGACATATCACTCAAATATTTTCCTCCACATTGGTACCTTTTTTTCTGGGCAGCCAAAAATGGTAAGGCAAACATACTTTATGTACTTTTATCAATAATGAGTAGGTAGTATGCCATTCTTTTATAAAATCTATTATTTCAGTATTGAGTAAGATTTCTTTTTCAATAGCAAAATATATAATTGTCAGTTTCTTTAATATGCCCTGTTTGAGTAGAGCAATTTAGTACCCGCTGTTTAAATTCTATTTCATTCTTATTAGATCCTTCAAGAGGCATATATACATCGACCGAACCACTTACTGCAACTATATATGATTCCCATCCTTTTAGAGAGTTTCGCATCAGGCGAATTCTTTTAGGGTAAGCACCGACTATAATAGCCGAGTTGTCGAACGTGTTGTCTGTAGCTTCTATGTCAGTGGTATAGTGATTGGTGAAACACAAACCTTCGCCTTGGGTGTCTTTAAATTCGTTATGATGAATATTGACATATTCGACCCACGATTTCCAAGGATGCAGCGGGTCGGCCCAATCTGTTTCAGGCTCTAGGTCTATTCCACAGCCTGGCAACATACCGCCTATGTCGTAAATTTTATTGTATGCTATTTCTACATTGCTGGCATGTATAATACTTATTCCTTGCATGCTGCTATGAAAAATCTCACAATTGACAATTTTTACATTTTTATTCAATCGTTTCTCATTAGGTGCTATAAATCCATAACCGATCCACATGGCACTACCTCTGAAGTTCTCCATTTTTACACCATCTACAGTAACATTTTTCGAACAGTTTATTTCTATAGCGCATTCGGTTGCTTCGGTATTGTTTTCGGCATCATATTTATCTTTGTTTCCAACTAAATGCCCTCCTATGATAGTTACATTTTCCACTTCATCTATACGAATCAGTTTATGGACATTCTTACTACCGGGTTCAATATATAATTTAGCCTCTGTCAGATCTAGTGTGAAATTATTGGGGATGAATATTCCATTACCGTTGTCATATCCAGTAACACCTTCACTGGATATCAGATATTCGCCTTTGGTTAGTTTAACTATACTGTATCCTTCGTCTTTCGCTTGTTCTATAGCTCTATTTATTCCGTCTGTGGTTTGACGGGCATTTGTTTTACTCGCTGAGATTCCAAATTTAGAATTATTGATAACAAATGTGTCACTAGTTTGGGAATCATCGTTAGAACATGAAAATATAAGTACGGATAATAATAAGATTAAATGTATATATATAGTTTTCATCTGATTTGCTTCTTTAAAAATATTAAAATTAAGGGCAAGTAAAATTATTGGTTTTGGTGGAGTAGTCTGTTATTTTGTTGTTGCAAATGTTTTTCATATCGCCTTCAGTAGGTATACAATAGTCTTCACTCAAGCCATTTTCGCTACTTGCACTGATATAAATAGTACCTGTACCAGTAAGCGTATTTTTATAAATTCTTACTCTTTGGCAATGTATGCCGAATATACTTAGATTCTCAAAATGATTTTCATATACTTCTATATCACTTCCACCCCAAAGTCGCATTCCGCCATTACAATTTTCAATTGTATTGTTCCCTATTTTAACATTCTGCATGACACTTTTCCAGGCCGAATTGGGATTTATATCGATTGCATACTGATCTATGCCTCCTTTAATGTTATGGATTTTATTATCAGATATTTCGAGCCCTTTGTTCTCAATTGCATAAATGCCATGTTTTCCGCAATCGGAAATATCGCACCCGGTAACTTTTACGTTTTTAGAAGGGAATTTTCCATGAAATGACATATAAACATACGTCGTGAATATAATCCCACTACCTGTTACACTTTCTATTTTCACGTTTTCTATTTTTACGTTTCTTGATGCTATAACCTGAATTCCATATCCTTGTGAATGGCTCTTATTCGCATGTTGAGCTCGATCTCCAATGATATGGCCACCTCTGACTGTTGCATCTTCTGCATGATCTATCTGTATCAATGCATAATGAGGTTCGTTATTTGGTTCTACATACAATTTGGCCTCGCCTAGGTCGAGGGTCATATTAGTAGGTACAAATATTCCGTCAGTAGCATACCAGTCGCTCTCATTAACACAATATATTAAATAATCACCTTTAGTTAGTTTTACTGTATTATATCCTTCTGATTTAGCCTTTGTTATAGCTTTGTTAATACCGTCTGTGGTTGCTTTAGCATTCGTTTTTTCTGCACTGATACCAAAGACTTTGTTGTCTATTACATATACTTTTTCAAAAAGAATATCTGCATCTCTATCTTCATTTTTTGCACACGAAGATAGAAATAGGCACATAATTAGTATGAGTTTACTATAATACATTGTCATTGTGAGTTCTATATTGTTGGTAAATTAATAATTCAAAATATGTAGTCTCGCAATGCGCAGTTTTTTGGACGGATTGTTAAATTTAACGATATTTTTTCATAAAACAAAAAAAGATTCACTTTTTATATATTCAAAAATTTCTTCCTACATGGTAACGAAGTATTCCTTTTATAAAAAGTATAGTAAAGAGGGGGGATATCATACTTATTAAAAATCAGTCACAGTACATAGTTTAGCTGTATCAGATTCTAAAATATGATCACAATTACTTTGGCTAGACAACAGGCTTATTACTATTTCATCCATACGAATGCATACCGCTTAGTAAATAATTTACTCCGAAATATGTCATAAGTACAGATGCAAAAGCTATGATAGAAAAGAGATTGAAATGCCATGGAGTATTCCACTTCTTTACTAATCTCAAATGAGTTACTACTGTATAGACAATAATGGTTATCAAAGCCCATGTCTCTTTTGGGTCCCAACCCCAATACCTACCCCACGATTCGTTAGCCCATATAGCTCCCAGAAAAGTACCTATTGTCATCAAAGCAAGACCTATCCATAGCGACATTTCATTCACAATGCTCAATTCTTCCACATGATTCTTTATCACGAGTGTCTTATTCTTCTTATAGAATGATAACACAGAAAGGTTTGTAGCCCCTAAAAGAAAGCTCAATCCGAAGAAACCGTATGCGGCAACAATAACAGCCACATGAAACATTAGCCATGGCGATTTAAGTACAGGAACCAATGTCCCTATTTGCGGATCCATCCAGTTGAGACCCGAAACAAAGAGTATTACGCCACCAAATAAAGTTGATAAAGCGCAAATAATTGTGTTTTGGCGGACAAATATTAGTCCCGCTAAGACCGATATAGAAGATACGTAAATCATAGTCTCATATGAATTGCTCCATGGAGCATATCCGCCTATATACCAACGCATACCAATGCCTGATAGATGGAATAGAAAGCATATACAAATAAAACTTAGTAGTATGCGTGTAATCCATACGATGTATTTTTGTTTTTTGAAAAGAGAAATAAATGATACTGCTAATAATAAACCACCTAATATCAGATAAAATTTTTTACAAAGGCGAAATATGTCTAGTTTGTTATATATAAGTTCTGTATTTATTTTTTTTGAACTAACTCCCAACGTTGTATTTCTCTCCTGTTGGTAGATGTTTATTGCACGTAACGTTTCATAGGCTTTTTCCCAATCGTCTGTTTTTATACCATCCTGTATATTAATCAGATATTGAGGGAAAATGGATGAGACAAACAGAGAGTCTTTTTTTGAAAAAGAGTTCAAGTCATCAGCTGGAGAGTACCACTTATGATTATGATCATCAGCTTTGGGAAATATATTCAGCATTTTGTAATTAATTAGCTGATGAAATATATTGATCTTTTCGTCCAGTTTTATAAGGTCTTTGTCAAATTTATTACGTTCAGATGGTGATTTACCATAGCTCTGATCTAATATTTTTTGTAATTTATAATTTCCTTTATCATCAAATAATTCGATGTAGGCGCATGCATTCTCAGACAGGGTGAAACGAGAAGATATTTCTTTATTTTTTTGAGTAATAAATGGTATATGCATCCACATCTCAGATAAAGTAAGCATACTCAAAAGAAACTGGTCGGAATTCATATTTCCTATTGTTTCGGAATGATGCAATTTGCGTAAAATTTCCGATGAAAAAGTGTTTATAGGTTCTATACGTCCATCAGTCGATTGTATAGGTAATGCTCCGAATAGGGCTGCATGTTCTTTATCAATGCTATTTTTCTGAACAGCCTCGAATATATTGGTCGCTTTGTTTTGTGCATTTGAGAACAAAGGCGTAAGGATGAGGATACAGATAATTGCAGTTGTCTTGAATAAGGCCTTTAGTTCTTTCAAACGCTTCGATAATTGATGAAATCTTGTGTTTTTTCCGATGAAGCATAAAATAAAACCTATGAGTAAAAGTGCATAACCTGTATATGTAACATTACGTCCTGCTACATCTTTATTCACCGATAATATTGTTCCTTTCTCATCTTTGTCGTACGAAGCCTGAAAAAGGCGATATCCTTCTATATCGATAATATTATTCATTGATATCTTTCTTTCTACCGATTTGCCGTCCAGGTGTATTATTAAATCACTTTCAAATGAAGAAGGGCTTGAAGAGCCCGGATAACGGGTTAATGTGAATTTCTTCAGTTCTAGTTTGAATGGTAGATCTTTTTGTATTTTACTCTTATTTGTTTCTATTATCATCCGATTACTAGTTCCATTTTCACGAAGATGGATAACTCCTTCCTCACTGAAAATATGTGTAATCATAGCTCCTGTAAGAACTACAACAAATGCCAGATGGACGACTATAAAACCCCATTTCCCTTTGCTGAAAAGTCGATGTTTGAGTGAGGAACCGATGAAATTTACAATAAGAAATATTTGTACCAAGAAGAATAGAGGGGAGTAATAGACTATTGTCTTTGATGCAGCCGTACCCATATATTTTTCAATAAGGGTAGCCATAGCCATAATAAATGCGTAAATGAGAAGAAGCACAATAGTGGTTCTGTAGGAAGATATTATTGACTCTGTTTTTGATTTTATATCCATCTATTTCAGTATGTTATATATTTCGAATGTCATCGGTTTCGTTATATTGAACGGAGTGAGATATCTCTGTTTATAAAGATACCCCACTCCGTTTAAAAGAAAAATGTTCTACCGTTTGTTTTTAATATGCTTAATTTTTCTCATTTATGCTTTCTCCCATTGCTCACGTAGCAATTTTACGGAGTCGGGAACTACTATATTACGATCACCTTGGCAACCACATTCATAACTTACATATTTGTCATAACCGAGCATTTTCAATGCCTTAAACCCATTTATATAGTTATCGGCATCTCCGTCTTCGCCCGGCATACTGCGGCGTTTACGGCTGGCTACATGTACATGCTGTAAATATTCTCCGGCAGAAAGGAATGCGGCCATATCGTTAGTTTCTTCGGCTGTCATATGCCAAAAATCTCCCATACAGCGTATTCCTGCATTGTTGATATCGCGGCAAATAGATGCAGCATCGCCAACTTGTCGTAAATAAAAAGCTTCGCTACGGTTCAATGGTTCAAATATGACTGTAGTACCATGTTGTATGGCATAATTTCCCATTTCGGTAAATTGTTCACACAGGAAATTTCTTGTTTCCATCGTATGAGGAAGTACAGGTACTTGATTGTTAAATGCAGGAACGATGATAACTCCTGTAGAGCCAAGTTCTCCGGCTGCAGCAATAATTTCTTTCATCGTATCCATACATTCCTTACGGATAGCTGGATCGGTAGAAAGAATAAAGCCTTTGAATCCGGCACAGATCGCACTAACTTTTATATTACGTCCGCTTAATGCTTTTTTTATTTCATCTACGCGTCCGGCAAGTCCGCCGCCCCACGGTTCAAAACCGACAATACCGAGTTTTTCCATATAGTCCAGCTTCTCATTCAGGTTTTCGCCCGGAGCGATACCTTCCTGAAAGGAGAGATTAAGCTTTACTTCCGGCTTGGCTTCGGCAGTGTCTTTCTTTTCGGTTTTAGGGGTACATGCAGCTATCGCAGTGCCGCCTATAGCTACAAGTGCGGCACCTGATAACGATGTTTTTATAAAATCTCTTCTATCTTGACTCATAAGTTCTTATTTTTTGCTACCTGGTACTTGTACAACATATGTACTCATATCCATTTTGCCCATATTCAGATCTTTTGGTGTGTAATCGAGCGGAGAGGCGGTCATTTCTTCCCAAGTCACTTTTGCCCCACTATATGCCGATTCACGACCCATTATAGCAGCCATATTCGATACAGCTGTTTCGGAAGCTTGTTCGATAGGTTTGTTACTACGGATACAGTTTACCAGATTTACGTGTTCCAATACATACGGATTTGTTTGCTTAAATGTGGTCTTTTCAGCTTCAGCATCAAATTTCCATACTACATTTCCTGCCAAATCTTTTATTACAGTTTCACCATCAGCTGTCGACCACGAACCGTTTGTTCCTTGTATAAATTCGCTTACATTATTTGCACAACCATCTATTTGACGACACATACTATGAAGGTGAATGCCATTTTCCATAACGAAGTCGATACTGAAATTATCATATTGGTCTCCAGTCAGGCGGCGTTGACGTGAACCAAATCCTACCGCGGTAGCAGGTTTAAGTCCACTAAACCATGTAAAAACATCAATGTTGTGAACATGCTGTTCTACGATATGGTCACCTGAAAGCCATTTCCAGTTTACCCAGTCTTTGATCATCCATTCGCAATCGCTCCAGTTTTTCTGGCGTTCATTATACCAAAGCATAGATTGATTCCAATAAACTACTCCTCCGGTAATTTCACCTATAGCGCCTTCCATTATTTTCTTGTAAGACTCTACATAATTGCGTTGATGATGACGTTGTGTACCGGTTATTACACAAAGATTTTTAGCTTTAGCTTGTTTTGCAGCAACCATAATTGTACGATATCCTACAGGATCTACGCAAATAGGTTTTTCAAGGAAAGAGTGTTTGCTCTTCTCTGTTGCATATTGGAAATGTAACGGGCGAAATACAGGTGGCGTTGCAATAAGTACCACATCTACTCCGCTGTCTATTACTTGTTTGTAAGCATCGAATCCTACAAAACGCATTTCTTTAGGTATATCTATATTTTTGTCGTTCTTTAGTTTATCCGCCAGACTGTTTACTCTGTCTTCAAATACATCGCCTAAAGCTACAATCGTAACTCCATTTGCCGCATTAAGAAAATCGAAGGCTGCACCCGAACCGCGTCCGCCACATCCTATAACACCCGCTTTAAGCTCCTTACCATCAGAGGCCATGTCTACCAGATCGGGAATGTAATATGTTCCCGCTTCTTTAAGAGGTTTCATTTTTGCATCTTTACCGCTTCCTCCGGCACAAGATGTTAGTACACTTGTTGCTCCACCTGCACCTACTACTCCTAAGGCGCCTGCCATTGCAGAACTCTTCAAGAAAGATCTTCTGCTAATTTGATTTGCTTTTTTCATTGGTAAATTTATTTTGAATATTTTAGGTTAAATACTTGTTTGATTTTGTTCACAGACTACACGGAAGCCAATTCCTTTTATGTCGGAATACCACCAGATACTTTTAGGCTGCTGAGGGTCTGTTTTTAGCCAGGCATCGTGACGTGTATAATCGCGTGTTGCACATCGTAGGTCGGCTGCATCAGATGTATAGTTTCCACCACGTACGACCCATTCTGTACCTTCTGTAACTAATGGATCGGTAACATTTGCACCTCCTTTAGTATAGGCCTGCGGATCATATTTATCGGCACAGTATTCCATTACGTTACCAAGCATATTTTTTAGTCCGAATGGATTTGCCTTTACGGCCGAGGGCTCTTGCGATCTGTTACGACTATTTTTCTTATATATTATATAAGAAGAAATAACATCGGTATCGGCATCGAAGAATTTACGCCAGAATCCTTCATCAGAAAAGTCTTTTGGATTTCCTGCAAAGAAGTATGGGGTTTCTGTGCCTCCACGTGCTGCATATTCCCATTCGGCTTCGGTAGGAAGACGGTATTTTTTTCCTGTTTTCTTGGAGAGCCATTGGCAAAATGTCTCTGCTGCATAGTGGGTCATTGTTATTGCTGGTCGATCACCGCCACCCCATCCCTGATCGGGAAAACCAAACGGAGGTGTGGGGCCTGATATAGCGTCTACATTCGGGTTGCTATTATTCGCGAATACCATTTCGGGAGGAGTGCGTCCTTCACTCATCGTACTTGCGTAGAATGCCCAATACAGATCCCATGTGATTTCTACCTCAGCCATGAAAAACGGGCTGACAGTTACATTACGGATAGGGGCTTCATCTTCTTTGTGAAATGCCTCTTTAGGATCGCTACCCATTTTAAAAGTACCTCCGGGTATCGCCACCATATTTAGAGTAAGAGGGGTTCCCGGTATCTGTTCTGTGAAATTTTCGAATCGGGTAACTTCTGTAGCTGTTTTAAAATAAGCACTGGTGTCTGCCGCAGCTTTACCGGTAGCTCCGGGTACAGTTGTTAGTTTGGTGTGCTTATAATTGGGATTGTAATGTCCGGCGTCGAGGTGACAACTGATACATTGAAGGTTGAGCTTTTCTTCATTTTCTTCGTAATACAGGTGGGCTGTAACTGCATCGTCGCTAACTCCTTCGGGAAATAAGTTGTAGTGGCATTCTTTACACGATTCGTTTGGAATATAGGTAACGGCATAATCTAGTTCTGACATTCTTTCCCAGTCAAAATCGGTGCTGTCTTTTGTCAGGTATCCCCACACATCTCTTATTCCTAGTTTAGCTTTAGCTGTATAATGATCCCATGTGTGACTCTTGGGCGGTAAATGACAATCTACACAGTGTACTTTTACACCACTGCTATTATTCATGTGCTTTGATAGTTTCCAACTGTCTTCTACATGCGGGTGCACATGGCATATCATACATGACTCATCTGTCGAAAAATAAACTGATGTTTGATATAGAGAGCCTGCAAGGATTATTCCGAGGGTTAGCCCTAATAGGAGGAAAAAGGATTTACGTTTAAAAAAACTTTTCTTTTGTCCTCTACTGGCAGAGGTACTTGATTTTTTAAACCTAAAAAAACTTTTTTTCATAATGTCGAATTCTTGAATTTAGCTAATCGTTATAATAAATATATATTTAAAAATTTCTATATAATAGCAATGTGAACAACTTGGCGCAAAGTTATACTCTTTTGTCAAAAATGACGGTTCTTATAAACTAAAAACAAAGGCAAATATTGATGTGACTGATTAGCTTGTAAATGGCATGGGCTAGAACTAAAATAAAGATTATTATTACATGCATCATATTCTTTCTTCGAAAGAGGAGAGAACTTGTTTAATGTTGTTTTATTTCTTAATTCTGAAAGTATCACAATCGGGCGTTTAAATATATGCTTTTTGGAATTTTTAGTATAAGGCTACTATATTTATACAAATAACGGTAATTTTATTAATAAAACCATCATTTTTCTTGAAAAATAGTGGTTTTACTATAAGTTAAATTTTAAGAAAATAAATGGCGTTTATGTATTTAGTGCTTTTATCGATATTTGTGATGTTTTTCTTTTTGAAATATATTGTTTATTAGGGTCTTATATTATGCTTATTTTTTGGCTATTCTAAGGAGTGGATTGTTTAACAAATGAATTATAACGCTCGGTGAATAGAAATTAATATTGATCTTTATTATGGGGATAATTAATGGTCAATATACCTAATGTTTAAAGTATTGTTATCTATCTTTGTCTATCTGTTTAACGAATGAAGCCCACTATAAATTATGCGTTATATATACCTGTTTTTAGCTAGCCTTTTTTTATTAACTGCTTGTAAAGGCAATCAAAAAAAAGAGAATACTTACATTGAGGAGCATGGAGAAATATTTCATACTACATATTCTGTGAAATATGAATATTCTCATTCATTGAAATTGGAGATCGAGGCAGAGTTGAAGCGATTCGATGATTCTCTAAATCCATTTAAAAGTACGTCGATAATATCGAAAGTGAATAATAACGAAGATGTTGTATTGGATACCCTGTTTACAAACGTATTTAATCGGGCAGAGGAGGTGTCTCAGATATCGGACGGGCTGTTTGATATAACTATTTCGCCGCTTATAAATGCTTGGGGATTCGGTTTTAAGAATATGAATAATGTGACACCCCGAATGATAGATAGCTTGAAACAGAAAACAGGCTATCGCAAAATAAGCTTGCAAGGAGGAAAAATTGAAAAAACGGATGAAAGCATTCAAATTAATACTTCTGCTATTGCTAAAGGTTATTCGTCAGATGTAATAGCAAAGCTTTTGGAATCTTATGGAATACAAAATTATATGGTAGAAATAGGAGGGGAGGTTGTAGCAAAGGGAGTAAGCCCTAAAGGGAAATGCTGGCAAATAGGAATCAGCACGCCACTGGGTAAAGATATTTATGATTATGATAAGTTGCAGACAATCGTAAGGTTATGCAACAAATCTATGGCTACATCCGGAAATTACCGAAATTATTATATAAAGGACGGTAGAAAATATGCACATACTATAAATCCGAAGACAGGTTATCCGTCCGAAAATAATACGCTTAGTGCTACTGTTATTGCAAACGATTGTATGTCGGCCGATGCTTTTGCTACAGTATTTATGTTAGCCGATACTTTATTAATCAGAGATATTGCAGAGAAAGAAAATTTATCTTATTTACTGATAATGGGAGCAAAGGATAGTTCACACATTATAGTTAAATCAAAGGACTTCGATGACTATATTGTGAAATAGGCTTCTTTACATTTTCTATTTTTATATTGGGGTATTCTATTGTGAGATCGCCTCTATCTCTTTTGGAGTGGAATCAATCATTTTGGAGACTATTTACTAAACAGAATAGATTAAATAATTTGATGTGAAAGAATCTTTATTTCCGATTTGTTTCATCCCAATTGTTTATCTTTGCATCCTCTTAAGATAAGGGATCTCATTTATAAATTATGTTCATTTTTAGATCGGAGGAGGGCATCCACTTACAAGTCAGATGATAAAATATTATTTGGTGAGTTTGGTTGCCTTGTTATTATCGGTTAGCAGTTCTTCTGCTCAAAACTTCAAAGGGCAATTACTTGATCCATCGGATAAACCGTTGGCCGGCGCCACTGTGTATATAAAAGAAGCAAAGCAAGGAGTGGTGAGCGATGCTGACGGACAATTTCAAACTATATTAGATGGCGGAGTATATACTGTCGAATATAAGCATCCGGAATACAAAACTATAAAGAAAACAATATCAATAGATTCCTCGGCAGTACTTACAGATACACTTATTTTGGAGAAAAAAACATTGTTTTTTGACGAAACAGAAGTAAAGAACGATACGATAGCTTCTCATATAATAAAGAGTGTAATGGATAAGGCTTCTTTTTATATGCAGATTATTCCCGATTATAAAGCAGCCTCATATATAAAAGGAGATATGAAAATAAGTGAGGTGTCTTCTATAACAGATTTAGCGACATATAAAGTAGAAAAGGTTCATTTGTCGAAATATAAAGACAAGCCATTTTATCAAGAGATCTATAATAAAATAGATTACTTTCGTCCTGATAAATATAAGTTGACAATAAGAGGGTATTCAGGGAATATACCGGACGATTTTAACTTTAAAGGAATTATTAATTCTTTAGGCGGTAATATTTATAGTCATCGGTTCAATGGATTTATTTCACCTGTTAATCCTGATGGTTTCTCTTATTATAGATATAAGTACGAAGGCTTTTATATAGAACATGAAAAGATTTTACATAAAATAAAAGTAGAATCGAAAGTAAAGGATCCCGAGTTGCTCAATGGTTATCTATATATTATGGATGAGGGGCGTTATATTGTCTATTCACAATTGATGAGTAATACGCAAGGTATGATGCGTTCTACGCTTATTGCATATGGAGAAATGGAGCCCGCCGTTTATTTACCTCTTACATATTATACTAATATTGATTTCAATTTGTTGGGAACAAGGGGGGATATAGCTTATTATACTTCATTGAAATATAAAACAATATCAGAAAATAAAACATCTTCAAATGTATCCTCTATATATAAAGGCAACGAACAGATTGCGACCCAAGTTATCGTTGAGCCTACTGCATACAGGCGAGATGTTGCATACTGGGATCGGGTAAGAACAAATCCCCTCAGACTATTAACATCGGAAGGAGATACCATTAGCGAGCCTATCCGCTTTGAGAAAAAGAAATATCATCCTGGTAATTTTTGGTTTGGTAAAATTGTATTAGGGGGATATATTCATGGAAGTGATACTAGTAAATGGTCTTTGAAATATAGCGGAGTCAAGGAAGTATTTAAGGATTATAACTACGTAGACGGGTTTTGGATTGGCGAAAAGTTTGAGATAAAGTCAAAATTGTCTGGTAATAGGACTCTAAATATTACGCCTCATATATATTATGTAACGGCTCGTCATAGAGCTATAGGATGGAGTGATGCAGTATTTAATTATGCACCGGATAGGTAAGGACAATTGGCTTTTTCGTTTGGTTCCCGGTCCGAAGATTTTAATAGTTTGACGGTTACCAGATATCAAAACTATTTTATGTCTTTGTTCTTTGGAGAAAATTACAACTTTCTATATCAGAAAGATTATGCTACACTTAGCCATGGTATAAATGTGAATAAACGCTTACGATTGGGTGCAGTTTTGGGGGTTGCTCGAAGGTCTGGTTTGTCGAATAATACAGACTTTACTGTTTTTAGAAAAAGCCATATTAAGCCTAATATTTATCCGGAAGGACGTTTTGATAAAACATTTTACACCTTGAGCCTTTCATATTCTCCTTTTTCCGATTTTCCCTTAGCCGATGGTGTTAAAACCTTCGATAGGCGGAGATATCCTCTCTTTCATCTCGAATATGAGGAAGGATTCTCTTCTTGGCAGACTAATAATTCGAAATATAGGAAAATCAAAGGAGGTGTTATGCATAATATCAGGATCAATTATTTCAATAAATTGGATTATAAGATAGAGGTTGGTTCCTTCTTAGGAGCTAAGGATGATATGCATTTTGCCGATTATCAGCATTTTGGAGCATCTGATCTACTCGTAAACCTAAATTCTCTGTACGATTCATTTCTTTTAGCAGATAATTACGAATTACAAACGAATAGATATTGGGTAAATCTTTCTCTAAATTATTCAGGGCGATATGTTTTATTTAAAAGATTGTCTTTTCTTCAAGGAAATTCATTTTCAGAGAATCTACATTTCCGCACTCTTTATATACCCGATATTGAAATGTATTCTGAACTTGGTTATTCTGTTGGGCTGACACGGTCTATTGGAATCGGTTCTTTTGTGTCATTTCGCAATGTACGATACAGAAGCTTTGGCATACGCTTTTCATTGAATCTTAGTTCGCTGGCTTTCTAACAAATCTTTTTATTTTTCTATGCCTCATATTCCTGTTGATGGAGTATGAAAATTTGACTAAATCCTTCAAATATTTGATTCAGGGAGTCCATAAATAAATTATTTATAATTTGTTTAAACTTATATATAGCCTATTGTGATTAAGAAAATTATCTGTCACTACCTTCACAAGCAATTACCAGAAATTGAAGACAAAATTTAGTATAGTTGAATTCCCTAATCACAATGAATGCTATATATATTAGATGCTAACTATTTCAAAATAGCTAGAAATGCTTTATTATTTATAATAGTAAACACTATGGATATATCAAGTTATTTGTCAGTTTGCTATTCTTCTTTATATCAATCTTTCGTTAGTACATTGTTGTATCTATTTATCCTATATAGATGTAAACTCAATTGCTTTTGGCTAGTTTGCATTTTTATAAGATGGTCATAAAAGAACGAGTCTTTGTTTACGACCAAATTTTATTTTTCGTTTATTTTGTGTATAACTAAAATGTCTTTAATCTGCTTATAATTTATACTTACGCTATCTAGTACCTATTTTTCCAACTACTTGTCTAAAGTATGGTTTTAAAAGATTGTAATCTTCAAGTTGTCTAATACATTGTGTCCACCTTACTTTGTTTTATTATGATTGGCAAGGTTAGAAAAAGAACTATTATTCTTCAGAGCTAAATGAAAGAATTTGTATAATTCAGTTTTTTTATATCCTTCTTCTAGGAGGAAGAATAACTCTCTTATTTTACATTCATGCAAAGAAAAACATTTAATATTTTCTTCAATATATATTTCGAGAGTAGACAAAAATATCGCTATATTTTTGTTAATTGTTAAATAGTTAAGGGTTGTATCTGTATCAGGTGTCTGATAATTAAATAGCTTGATGGTTGTACACTGATATGTAAGTACACTAGCTGGAATCTGCATTAAGAATAATTCGCTGTCTTCCATCGCTTCTATATAAAAATCACGATCTGAAGGAATCAGTATCATATCATCTTTCTCTATAGTTTCATTACTATATTGTTCGAAAGAGACGTTTAGACTTCCCTTTAAAATAAAAACTATTTCATATTCCTTAGGTTTTAATTTCCAGAATTCACCCTTTTTAAACTGTATTTTATTAACTATTTCTTTTTCATCATCAAAATAATGAATACAATTGAGGCACTCGTTATTACAATAAATAGACATGTGTGTATCTGTTAAAGAATATATAATGAATCTCTAATTAGTTTGTAAAAGTATTATAGCACATATATAAATGGCTATGTTACAATTAATTTATTTTTATCAGAAGATACTTTCTCTCTTTTTTTAGACTGAAGCTAATTCAATATAAGTAAGAGAATTTTATCGTTCTTATTAACAAACAACTTTACCCGATTTAATGTTCTCAGAATTATTTTTCTTGTGTGAAAAAAAACAAAAATAATACAGAAAATATGTAATACTGGTCGTTATGGGCTATATCTTATTTATATAAAATAATTATAGGCTACATGAAATTCTAAATGAAAGTTGGTTAATTAAATTTTATCTCCAAATACAAAAATAAGTTTTAATATGTAAATCTACCCTTTTTTTATAATTAAATGATTCGTTAGTAAACGATTTGCTATTTTAGCATATTCGTCTTTAATTCGTTTTCAGATGTCTCTTTGAATTTATATATAGTAATAATATGTTATGTGCAATCGTTTCTTACTCTAATTATTTTAAAATATGCAGGGTTAATTTTAAATTAACCCTGCTATTGTCAGCTAATAATCGGTCCTTTTGTTTTCTCTTTATAAGAGTACGTCGTTTTGTTAATTTTTTGACAATCTAGCCGTAGGTTTACTTCACGGTTACATCAATATAGCATAATTTACCATCTATAGTAACAGGTACTTTTATTGTACCAGTTTTGGTTGGGCATCCTTTGATGTATACTTTGAAATTACCACCAGGTGTAGTTATATACTGTGCTGGTATGTAAGCATAAATGCCATCAACTTTCGAACCTGTAGAGCAGCAAATCAGCTTTTTACCGCAAGATAGGCTATATGGAATGTATACTGTGTTACAAATAGATTTCTTATAGTATCCAGAAGTAGAACCTGCTCGATCGCAATGTAGTGTTAAGTCTCCTGATTTGGCTACATTTACATTTATATAGCAAGTTTTTCCATCTATTGTAATAGGCAGTCTTATTGTTCCCACTTTAGTAGGTTTTCCTTTAACATATATCTGAATACTACCTGAAGGAGCTTTTATTGTTTGAGCTGGAACTTCTACATAAATACCGCTTATAGTAGAGCTAACCCATCTTGAGATAGATTTAGAACCATAATTTAGAGTATAGTCAATATAACTAGCTTCACTTATTGTTGCGCCACAAAGTATAGGTTTACATACTGTAAGTGTATTGTTGTTACATATAAGTTCGAAGATTTGAACAGCTGGATCTACTGTTACAGTAAATGAGCAAAAACCAGGAATCTTGAATGTAGCTTTACCCGATGTTGTAGGGGTGCCGGTGATAGTTCCCGTAACTTTACCCGAAGGAGAAGTTATCTTTTGATAGCTTAGATTAAGGACAAGACCTTCCACACCTTCGCTTGCTATGTTGTTTATCGCATTGAACTCATAAGAGGTACAGCCTGATAATGTATAGTTGATAGATACTGTTGAGTTTGCAGCTGCGTTTTGTGTAAATTTAGCTGGGTTGATAATCGGGTTAGCACAATCTAGTGCAAAGTTACATGTAGATGGTTTTGTTACATTGATAACCCATGCGCAAGAAGCTTCGACGTTTGAAATTTGGTCTAACTTAATATCATATTTTCCTTCTTTCGCATCGCTTGCAACGCTAACAGTTACAGGAATGTTTTTTGTTCCGGAAGAAACTGCCATAGGATCTCCTGTATACGATACAGTTATTTTTCCATCATCAGATTTGCCTAAAAGTCGGCCCGAAGTTAGTAATATCGGTTTGCCTGTTACAGTAAGGCTTACTACATTAGGGTATAACTGAGAGAAGCCTGGAGTTGCTTCTACAGTTGTTGTCGGGCAAGAGAACTTACCGTCTGCATTAGGCTTCTTTTCTACAGATAATTGATAATTATATTTTACACCGTTTTCGATCAAAGTTATAGTTGTTTTGAATGGACCTACAACTGCCGGGTCGGCATAGGCTGTAATTTCATAATAACCCTGACCTCCACTTGCATATGAAGGAACGAATGTACCACCATTGACACTGAATGATAATCCGGAAGGAGTTGTTTCCATTACCCAGTTTCCACTAGATAATATATAAAATGTATATGTATCTCCTGAATATATTGTACTGATTAGTTTGGCCGGTTGATCACCAGGAATTTGCTCTATGTATTCAAGGTTTTGGTTAAATAAAATGACTTCAGCTTTGGCAGACTCTATTCCTACAAATGAGAGTATACCCAGTAGAAGTAAGGAGTATATATT
>NZ_JAEPKU010000073.1 GCF_016652235.1 Dysgonomonas sp. Marseille-P4677 | reverse complement strand
TAATATACATATAGCAGGCACATGGATAGAGGAAAATACCCTGTTTGACCTACGTCGCTCATTGCAGACAATAAGAGATATTGTGATCTTCTTAAAAAGAGATGAAGAAGAAAATACTCCTTATCCGCACCTTTATGCATTAGCCGGAGAGGTAGTTGTCTTTCCTCAGTTACTAAGTAAAATAGATAGTATACTGGATAAATTTGGTCGAGTAAAAGATAATGCTTCGCCAGAGTTAAGCCGTATAAGAAAGGATATAGCCTACATTTCAAGTGGAATATCCAAAAATCTAAACGCTATACTACGTTTGGCCCAGAGTGAAGGGTTGGTAGAAAAAGATGTAACACCAACAATGCGTGACGGCCGATTAGTTATCCCTGTTGCTCCAGCATTTAAACGTAAGATTAAAGGAATTGTACACGATGAATCCGCATCAGGGAAGACTGTATTTATAGAACCGGCCGAGGTGGTTGAAGCAAACAACCGCATACGTGAACTGGAAAGTGAAGAGCGTCGTGAAATAATAAAGATACTCATAGCTTTCACAGATATCTTGCGACCATTAGTTCCTGATATCCTGCTATCTTATGAATTTCTTGCTACAATAGACTTCATTCGGGCAAAAGCTATATTGGCGATTGATCTCGGTGCTATTATGCCCGATATAGAAAATGTACAACTCTTAAGATGGTATGGAGCCAAACATCCACTCTTATTTATTTCGCACCGTAAACAAAACAAACAAATCATTCCACTAGATATAGAATTGGAGGAAGATAATAGGTTGCTGATAATCTCGGGGCCTAATGCAGGAGGTAAATCCGTTTGCCTAAAGACAGTGGGTTTGCTACAATATATGGTACAATGTGGGATACCTATTCCATTGGAGGAACGCTCGAAAGTTGGAATATTTGATAATATCTTCATCGATATCGGAGATGAACAATCGATAGAGAATGACTTAAGTACCTATAGCTCCCATCTGACAAACATGAAATTCTTCGTCAAGAATTGTAATAGCAGAACAATCCTTCTGATTGATGAATTTGGTGGAGGAACCGAGCCTCAGATTGGAGGGGCAATCGCAGAATCGCTATTGAAACGTTTCAACGAGAAAAGTACCTTCGGAGTGATTACCACTCATTATCAAAACCTAAAACATTTCGCCAACGAAAATAAAGGTGTTGTAAATGGCGCAATGCTTTATGACCGACATCTGATGCAACCCCTGTTTACGTTATCTATAGGTAATCCGGGAAGCTCTTTTGCTATAGAAATCGCCCGAAAAATAGGCTTGCCGGAGGATGTTATTGCCGATGCTTCTGAAATCGTAGGCAGTGATTATATTAATATGGATAAATATCTTCAAGACATTGTCCGCGATAAACGTTATTGGGAAACAAAACGACAAAGCATCCGCCAAAAGGAAAAACGTCTGGAAGAAATTACCGAAACTTACGAAACGGACTTGCTTTCTTTTGATAAACAACGTAAAGAGATAATTAAACAAGCAAAAGCTGAAGCCGAACACATTCTCGCAGAAGCTAATGCTAAAATAGAAAATACAATACGCACGATTCGTGAATCTCAAGCGGAAAAAGAAAAAACAAAAGAAGCCAGACTTGTTTTAAACAAGTTTAAAGACACACTCGTTAATGAGGAGCATCTTATTGATGACAAGATTACACGTAAAATACAGAAATTAAAGGACAAAGAAAAGAATAAGAAACAAAAGGAAAGTCTGCAAAAAGATCCAAAACAGAATACTATCGCTATTGGAGATAATGTACGAATAAAGGGACAATTGACAATAGGGCAAGTACTCGACATACAGAAAGGAAATGCGACAATAGCTTTTGGCATGATAAAATCTACAGCAAAACTTGACTCGCTGGAATATGTAAGTAAAAGTCAAGTTAAGCGAGAGAACAAGAGTACATTAGTAAGCGCTGCTACCAGCGATGATATCCGTGAAAAGAAATTAAATTTCAAATTAGATATTGACATCAGAGGTATGCGGGGAGACGAAGCTTTACAGGCTGTGATGTATTTTATTGATGACGCTATATTAGTAGGTGTTTCTCGTGTAAGAATATTGCATGGTACAGGAACAGGCGCACTTCGTCAAATTATAAGGGATTATTTACGCTCAGTGCCCAATGTACATAATTATCAAGATGAACATGTTCAATTCGGAGGAACCGGTATTACGGTTGTAGATTTAGAATAAATTCTTATATTTGAGAAGGCTAAGTATAATCAAGTTTTGATTTTAATTTATATTTGTATTCCTGACAAGAGAAATAAGCCATTATTCTCCGTATCATTACTATGAATATCAATCTAAATCTGAAGGAAAATATCATTTCGATAAAATATATCTTTAGTATATCTAATAACAATAATATATTAAGTAACTATAAGTAATACAATCAATTACTATACTTATTCAAGATAAGTCAACTAAAAATAAATATGACAAAAATTGCTGTTATAATAGGAAGTTCCGGCCTTACGGGTTCGCAACTACTAAAAACATTATTGTCTAGTAACGTTTACCACAAGGTAATAAGCTTTGTACGAAGAAGTTCAAAGATATCTCACCCAAAACTAGTACAATATGTTGTAGATTTTGACAATCCGCAATCGTATGAAAATCTTATTGAAGGTAATGACATGTTTTGTTGTCTGGGAACCACTATTAAAAAAGCAGGTACAGAAGAAGCCTTTGAAAAAGTGGATCTGCATTATCCTATCCAATTTGCTAAAGCTGCGGCAAATAAAGGTATTAAGCAATTTTCTATTATATCCACATTAGGAGCAAATCCTAAATCAGGAAATTTTTACCTACGCACAAAAGGTAAATGTGAGGATGAATTAAGAAAGTTACCCTTTCAGTCTATATCTATATTCAGACCATCATTACTACTGGGAAACAGAAAAGAATTCAGGCTTGGGGAAAAGCTCGCTGAATATGCGATGAGGATATTATCTGTATTCCTTGTCGGATCATTAAGAAAATACAGAAGTATTAGCATAAAAAAAGTAGCCTATGCAATGTTCCAGATTGCTCAACAAAACACTGTAGGCTACCATGTGTATGAATCGGACGAAATATCCGATATGTCTGCTCAAAGAGAAAATTAAGTATTTACAGATTTCTAATCCATATATTACGATAAGCAACATCAGTTCCATGGTCTTGTAACTCCAGAGGCAGACGTCCATGTGCTTCATATTTAGGGAAACCGATATAAGGCGTATCTCCTTTTAATATATAATTGTTTTGGATAAGAATTCCGTTCAATACAACAGTTATCATCGCTGGCGATTCTAATTTTCCTCCGGTTCCAAATACCGGAGCCTTCCAATAAATGTCATACACTTGCCATTCTCCATTTTTAGTGTAAGCATCTACCGCAGGAGCTTTTTGTTTATATATACTCCCGACCATACCATTTACATATGTGGAATTATTATCCCCATCCAAAACCTGCACTTCGTAAGTACTTTGCAAAAAGATACCACTATTACCACGATTTTGACCATTATGATTTCCCGGAGCCGGTGATTTAAATTCGATATGTAGCTGGCAGTCTCCAAAAAATTCTTTGGTGCGTATGCTACCTGTGCCCGGTACTACAAACATTTCACCATTCGACACCTTCCATTTAGCTGATTCTCCATTTGATGAGGTCCATTTTGATAAGTCTTTCCCATCAAATAAAACAATAGCATCAGATGGCGGTTGATTTAACACTTTTGCCGGAATAACTTTTGTCGGCTGAGGGTAATACCATTCTGTACTTTCAGGTTTCATCTGGGCATAAGCTGAAACTACTGATACTACAACTGTAGCAAGTAAGATAATCTTCTTCATGAGTATGATTTTAATATAAATGAATCTAAAAGTACAAAATATTCGCAAATTAACAGCTAAAAAATATATCTATAATACAATTCAAAAAAAGGGGCTGCTTATTCAGCAGCCCCTCTCAATATCACCTTATTATTTATAATTTAAATCCAACGTACATAAGCAAAATCCATACGGTGAGCCATATCCTTATGCTTAGGGTATACACGATATGCAAAATTACATAATCCCGGTATTTTTGCCATTGAATCTAGTTTATAATATACCTTAGAGCCTTCTTGCTTGACAACTTTAAACTCTAATGTCGAAATAAACTTATTAGTTTTCATATCAGGGTCATATTCAGTAAGAACACATTCTACACCTAAATCTCCGATCATATCTTTTTTATCTATAATCACCTCGGCTACCATTTTCTCGCCTTCAGTCAAATTAGATGAAGAAAGAACAGTACTTTCTTTGATATCTTGTCCGTTGAATGTTAATTTTTCAACTACAAATTTATCCCAGTTGGCAGCTGTATCTTCTTTCCATGCAGCTAATTCTTTAGCTTTAGCATAATTATCATTTGTCACCAATTTGATACGCTCCCGCTCTGGCTTGTAGAAGTTCTTAATATAATCATCAATCATCCGTTTTGTTGTATACTCAGGAGCAATATGTGCTATTGAATTTTTGACATACTGTATCCATTCAGGAGAATATCCTTTCGAGTTACGAGCATAGTATAACGGAATAATTTCATTTTCGAACATCGAATATATTTCAGAAGCATCCAATTCGTCCTGATAAGCTTGATTTGTATAAGTACGCTTTTCGGTCAAACTCCAACCTGCATCTTCACGAAATCCTTCATACCACCAACCATCTAACACTGAAAAATTAAGCACTCCGTTCATTACGGCTTTTTCACCCGATGTTCCAGAAGCCTCTAACGGACGAGTTGGTGTATTTAACCAGATATCAACACCTGAAATCAAGCGTTTTGCCAAACGCATATCGTAATTTTCTAAGAAAATAATTTTTCCAAGAAACTCGGGACGACGTGATATTTCAACAATTTGTTTTATCAAACCTTGTCCGGCTCCATCAGCCGGGTGAGCTTTACCTGTATACAAGAATTGTATCGGATATTTTTCGTTATTTACAAGTTTAGCTAAACGATCTAAATCGGTAAATAATAGATGAGCACGCTTATAAGTCGCGAATCGGCGTCCAAACCCGACTAATAAGGCATCCGGATTAATTTTATCTACAATATTAAATATTGCAGATGGAGCTTTCTGATTCTTAATCCATCCATATTTCATCTGCTCCTGAACATAATTCACCAAACGCTTTTTCATTGTCATACGCAATTTCCAAACTTCAGCATCAGGCACGCTATAGATATTATCCCAAATTTCGTGGTTTGATTGATCGTTGTAGAAATTCGCATCAAATGTTTTTTCATACAACGTCTTCATTTCTTTAGCTGTCCATGTAGGTAGATGCACTCCATTGGTTACATGACCAACATGCAGTTCCTCCGGAAAATAGCCCGGCCATACCGGCTGAAACATTTGACGGGAAACAATACCATGCAAATAACTAACCCCATTAGCTTCGAGACAAGTATTAAGAGCAAATACACTCATACTAAATTTCTCTCCACTTCCTGGATGCTCACGGCCCATGTCTACAAAATCCTGCCATGATATACCTAAACGAGCCGGATAACTACCCAGGTACTTACCAAGAAGCCCTTCATCGAAGTAATCATGTCCTGCCGCAACGGGAGTATGCACTGTATAAAGACCTGAAGCTCGAACAACTTCCAATGCCTGATTGAATGTCAAACCTTCACCTTCTATTAAGTCTAACAAACGTTGAACATTTATCAAAGCCGCATGGCCTTCATTACAATGATATATTTCTTTTTTTATTCCTAATTTATTAAGTAAGAGAATACCTCCTATTCCTAACAGATATTCTTGCTTCAAACGGTTTTCCCAATCACCGCCATATAACTGGTGAGTAATAGGACGGTCAAATTCGCTATTAAGGTCAATATCCGTATCAAGTAAATATAGGTTTATACGTCCTACATTTACTCGCCATACATTTGCATAAACATCTCTATCTGGGTATGGCACTGCCAGAATCATCTGATTTCCATCCTCCAGCAATACTGGATCGAGAGGTAATTCTCCGAAATTTTGCGGTTCATAGTTTGCAACCTGCTGTCCATCAGGAGATATAGTTTGGGTAAAATAGCCGTAACGATATAGGAAGCCTACACCCGTAAGATCGACATGACTATCACTAGCCTCTTTCAAATAATCGCCGGCAAGAACTCCTAATCCTCCAGAATATATTTTTAAAACATGAGAAAAACCATATTCCATACTAAAGTAAGCGATTGATGGTTTTGCAGTGTCAAATTTCTCGGACATATATGATTCGAAATTCTTAACCACACTATTTACTTTATTCATCAAAGTAGCGTCCTTAAGAATTTCCTCTATCCTTTCATAAGAGATTTTCTGTAGTAAAATAACAGGATTGTGTTCGCTTTTTTTCCACAAGTCGGCATCAAACTCAGCAAAAAGCTCTGTTGCATCGTTGTTCCATACCCACCATAAATTATGTGCCACCTTTTCTAACGGTAACAATTCTTTAGGTAGATTTACTTGTGTATACGCACTCCTCCATGATGGAGAGTTAGAATAACTTGCTTTAATTCTCATAAATTTATATTATTTAAACTATAGGATTTCATCAATATATTTTGAGTAATTCCATCTCATCTTTTAATTATGTCTATAAACACAAATATAGTTATTTGATGTATTCAAAGCCTATTTATCAGTACAAAACGTTCATTGACAAATGCAATCGTTTGCATAAATAAGTATTTATCTACTCTGAGCCTTACGTAGTGCAATATCGTACGCCTCTTCGTAATATTTATAGAAATGAGCCCAATCGGCCAAACCTGCCCGTTCTAATGCAGCTTGACGTAATATATTTTCCTCCTTATTACTTTTGGTGGTCATTTCGAATACACGGTTACATATTTCTTCCGATACTTCTATAAAATTATAGTCGTCACGTGTTATCACCTCTGCACCGTCATCCATACCCTTTTCATCACCCATTTTTCTCATCCATAAACCAAATCCGGCCAACGAAGAAGTGATTGTAGGTACTGAGAATGCAATACTTTCATGGGGTGTATAGCCCCAAGGTTCATAATAAGACGGAAATACCGTCACATCCAAACCTATGAGTAGATCATAATATGGCATATCAAAAATGCCGTCGTTACCGTTCAAATAAGACGGAACAAATATTATTTTCACCCGATCTTCTTTTCTATTCTCCATTTTAAGATACGAAATCTGATTAAGGATAGAATCATTATTCATATTCCTTAGCCAATGCGTGACATATGGATAACTTAATGAACCTGTTGGTGTGCGTTTCAATTTCAGGCGCTCCTGTAAATCAACCCTTGGGCCACTTATCCAGGCCGGAACCATGATAAATGCAATTACATCTTTCTCCAGCTGTTGTATGTTCTCCAATCGATGCATAGCATCGACAAAGACATCAAGACCTTTATTCCGATATTCGTAGCGTCCACTAGTCGCTACCAATAAGGCATCTTCCTGGATATCATATCCCAAAAGCTTCTCGGCAACATCTATCATTTTTTTCCGGGCTACGATACGTTTGCGCTTATGCTTCTCTCCTTCAGGTATAAAATCTTTTTCAAAGCCATTAGGGGTTACAAATGGCTCTCGATGGAGTAGCTTAGCGCATTCCTTGGCTGTTATATCACTCACAGTTGTAAAACAATCTACTTGCTGAGCCGCTGTTTTTTCTACTGAGTGCTTCGCTTCCATATTTAACTCTCTTGCCATCTGATCACTATCATAAGCATCAAGATAGTTATATAACGGTTTACCGTTCCCAGCAATGGAACGCCCGATGGAGGTTGCATGAGTTGTAAAAACAGTCCCAATCCTAGGTAAACGACTCTTTACGTATAAAGCACCCATCCCTAACATCCATTCATCGAAGTGAGCTATTACTTTTTTATCTTCAAGTCTATGGTATTTATAAAAACTTTCGATTACGACTCCCGAAGCGTATGCAAACATGCAAGATTCATCGTAGTCGCCATAAGCATTTAGTGAATCTACACCAAATTTGTGCCACATATCTCCATATATTGCATCTTTAGCCGGAAAAAATTGTTTGAAAGACACCAATACAACAATAGGAGTACCCGGAACATTCCATCTTCCGATACGTATTTCAATCCGATCCTCTTCTTTCGCAAATATTTTCCAATCGGCCAAAAGCTTTTTGTCTTCTTTAAACCAAGGGTTTTCACTCTCTGTCCAAACATCGGGACCGATAAAGACAACTCTATCCGGACTCATTTCCTGCATAGATTTAGCTTTTGTCGATAAGACTGTATAAATACCTCCTACCTTGTTACAAACTTCCCAACTCGCTTCGAAAATGTAGTCTGGTTTGTAGCTCTGTTCTGTCATACGTTTAAATCTTTATTTACAAAAAATACCGATCCTAATATTCTATAAATTATGGACAAATAAAAGGATTCAATATCTTTTTTAGTACCTTTGTTCAATCTTTATATATCTAACAAAGATAATAAAAGATATGAATGCTTTAAAAAATATTTTCATTATGAGTAATAGACGTGGACTGAAAAAATATATAAATGAAACAATGGAGCTACTTTATGTAGACTGCCTGTTTTACAAATTATTTGTGGTAGATGCTGACCAAGAAGCAGCCAACAAAGTAATAAAAACAATAGTAGAAACTCAAAACGAATTACTCAAACGTGTGAGCGTTAATGAAGGTAAAGATGTAAAAGGTAGGGTAAAAGCTTATTACAAAAAATTAAATCTGGATATTAAAGAACGCGCTAATACAATTGCCAAAGAAATAGCATCACTAGGCTAATGAAGAGTTTTTCTAAATTGATCCTTCAGCTTACCGGCTGGAAGATAACAGGTGATACTGATCTACCTCAAAAATGTGTTATTTGTGTTGCGCCACACACCAGTAATTGGGATTTACCGCTAGGATTAGTTGTTTATAATGCTCTCGGGCGAAAAGCCTCTTTCCTGATAAAAAAAGAATGGTTTTTCTTTCCAATGAATATCTTATTTAAGGCTCTCGGTGGTATTCCAGTAGACAGATCACGTAAAACTTCACTTACAGAACAGATTGTCGAAATCTATAATGCAAGGCAAGATTTTCAATTGGCTATAACACCTGAGGCCACAAGAAAACTAAACACTGAATGGAAAAAAGGTTTTTACTTTATCGCCCTTGCAGCAAAGGTACCTATAGTAATTGCAGCTCTCGATTATGGAAAAAAAGAAGCCATTTTTAAAAAAGTATTCTTCCCTACAGGTAATGTGGATGCAGACATTGATATCATAAAGTTATATTATAAAGATATCACGGCAAAGCACCCTCAATATTTCTCATTATAGTCAGTCAACCATAAAACCGTAATAAGCGAATGTCACAAGATAGAATACTCCGAATCAGTCTTGTACAATACGACATTGTATGGGAAAATAAAAAAGTAAATCTCGATTATATACAAGACATAGTAAGTTCCCTCGCTGGGAAAACAGATATCGTTGTATTACCGGAAATGTGTACTACCGGCTTCACGATGAATAGTCACAAGCTGGCCGAAGCCAATAATGGTACTACAGTTAGCTTATTTAGGCAATGTGCTAAAGAATTCGACATTGCTATATGTGGTAGTTTTATAGCTAAAGAAAAAGATAATTTTTACAATAGAGGCTTTTTCATTTCGCCTGATAAAGAACTGTACTACGACAAACGCCATCTCTTTCGTATGGGCAAGGAGCCTGAATTTTTCTCTGCAGGAAACAAACGACTTATATTTGAGTATAAAAATTTTAATATCTGCTTATTGATTTGTTATGATCTGAGATTCCCCGTATGGGCCAGAAACATAAACAACGAATATGACTTGCTCATATATACAGCAAATTGGCCAGATTCGAGAGCAAAAGTATGGAATACCCTCTTAACAGCCCGTGCCATAGAAAACATGAGCTATGTATGTGGAGTAAATCGGATAGGAAAAGACGGGAACAACTTAACCTACAAAGGCGACTCAAAGTTAATAAATGCTAAAGGAGAAGAAATAACATCAATAGAAGCAAACAAAAAGCAGGTGGAAACTGTCTATATATCAAAAACCGAATTAGAGCAATTCAGAAATAAATTTCCGGTATGGAAAGATGCCGATAATTTTGAATTGAAATGATTATTTGATAACAAACACATTAAATTTATGAGACGTATCTTTGCTTCAGGAATACTTTTAGTAGCAGTAGTTACATTAATTTTCGGATTACAAAGTTGTAATTCTGTAAAACCAATTAACAAGAGTGACCTTGCCGGTTATTGGACTTTAAAGACACTTAAAGGAGAAGATTCGAAGTCTGCATTCGCAGGTACAATTCCAAATCTTCAATTCAACTTTGATAATAACACTTTATCTGGCAATAGCGGATGCAACAATTTCTCAGGAGGATTTACCCTAACTGAGCAAAATTCTTTTACCGCACCTAATTTGATTTCAACAATGATGGCTTGCATAGATGCGAACAAAGAACCTGAGTTCTTGACTGCGATATCCACACCAGACCTTATTGTTTCCATAGACAAAGAAAATACGCTTACATTTACCAAAGACAAAGTGGTTCTGCTTCAATTTGTAAAAGGTGAAGCACCTAAAAAAACCGCAGGGGTAACCGTTGTTAATGCTGAAACATTAGCAGGAGTATGGAACCTAACTTTAATTGATGGCGGTGATGTAGCTAAGTTATTCACGAATGGAACTCCTACAATAGAGTTCTCTACCGACGGTAAAGTATTTGGTAATGGAGGATGTAATACATATCGTTCTTCTTATACTCAGGAAGAAAATACAATAACTTTTGGACCGCTAATGTCCACAAAAATGGCTTGTCCGAGCCTGGAAGGCGAAAATTTATTTACATCTCTACTTTCCGGACCACTTCAAGCAGGACTAAATGGAGATAAATTGACTTTCCTTAAAGACGGAAAAATAGTACTTGAGTTTGCTAAAGCCTCAGAAAAATAAGACAAGTATATAACTAATATATAAAGGGTTGCATAAAATTAAATGCAACCCTTTATTTTTATCATAAAAATTTCATTTTTCACTGTAACAAATTTTAGGGCTGCTTCGTCTTAATAATTGAAAACAGATGAAAGCGCACATCTATCAGGAATTTACTAATGTTTTAAACTGAAATTATTATGAAAAAGTACTTATTTTGTTTTATATTTATCTTTGCTACAAGTCTGGCTGGATATAGTCAAAATATCGACCAATTATTAAATAAAGTATCGAAAGCCGAAAATATAGAGAAAGTAAAGATTGGAAAATTTATGATGTCGCTTGGTAAAACATTTGGAGGCATTGGAGACACACCACTAGTGAGAGGTATACATTCGATGGAAGTGTACGATCTATCCAGCTGCAACTACAGCTTCAAAGAAGATCTTGCGAAGCAATTTCATAAAATAAAAGACGGAAATGGATACGAAACTTTGATATATGCAAAAGATAAAACAGATGGGGTTCGCATCATGGTAAAAAAGAAGAAAGATACAATTAGCGAAATGCTTATTTTATGTATGGATAAAAACGAACCTTCGATAATAAAATTCTCCGGTAAGATCAAAGAAAATGATATTGCGGAACTTACAAACAAGTATAACAAATAAAAAATACATATAAACACAATCAATATTTATGAAAAAGATTTTAATAATATTCATCCTTATAATTACAGGAAGCCTGTTTGCAATTGCTCAAAATCCGGATAGTCTAATAGCCGATCTTGCAAAAAACAAAGATGTACAACATCAGGTAATAGATCAATCTATGCTAAAATCTTCGTTAGATCAAGCAAAAGCTCAAGACCCTAGTGGTAACCTAGCATCAAGTATTCCTCCGTTTATGCAAAAGATAGATTCTATTGAGGTTGTAACATTAGATAGCGAAACATCTGAAGCTAGAGATATACTCCTGAATGGTCTAGACACATTGACCGATAATGATGAATATACAACCTTAGTAAAGGTTAGGGACGGTGATGACAATGTACTTATAATCGCAAAAAAAGAAAAAGATGTAGTATCTAAGGTATACATTTTTGTGGTTGATGAAAGTGATATTGTGGCTGTTAAAATGAATGGAATACTGACTCAATCGGATTTAGAGGATATAATAAAAGAACAGACTAAGAATAAAAAATAAATGGATGCGGAAACTTTTAAAAAAGTATTTCTCCCATACCATCAAAAGTTGTATCGAATAGCATATCGTATCGTCCAGGATTCTGCCAATGCAGAGGATATTGTACAGGAAACATTTATTAAATTATGGAATAAGCGCCATGAGATGTATACTATAGATAATACTGAGGCTTTTGCCATTATTATTCTTCGCAATACGAGTCTGGATTTTTTGAGAAAAACAAAAAATGATTGTCATACAGATTATGATGCCAATATACCCGAAACGGAATCGTTATCCAAACGAATAGAATTGCAGGATGAAGCAGAACAAATTAAGATTTTAATAAATAATCTACCGGACCAACAACGACAAGTAATGATGATGAAACATTGGGACGATTATTCGGATGAAGAAATAGAGCAGGCAACAGGAATAAGTCCGGGCAATATAAGAGTTATACTATCGAGGGCAAGAAAAACAATACGAGAACAATATATTAAAATACAACAACGATGAAAACGGATGAAATAAAATTATTGATAGAAGCTTTTTATAACGGCGAAACAAACGCCGAAGAAGAGCAGATATTGCTAAATTATTTTAGCAGTGAAGACATCGCCGAAGAGTTGTTGAACGAAAAAGATCTTTTTCTTCAGATGTGCAAAAAAGAACCGATTGATATTCCGTCCGACTTAGAATCGAAACTGGGAAAATTGATTGATGAACTTGATAAGAATGAGAGAATACAAATAAATACCCATAAACCCAGAATAAATAGATTAATAGGATGGGTTGCCGGTGCCGCAGCTTGTATTGCAATATTAGTATCCATTACATTCTATTTCAATCAAAAACCTAATGTGGCCGATCCTTCGATGGCCGGCACGCACGATCAGTTAGAAACTTTAAGCTCGAAAGATAAAGAAACACTAAAGGAAGCTGAAGATGCATTAATACTACTTTCATCTAAATTTAACAAAGGTATAGATCAGTTAGCGGTAGTATCAAACAATCTTGATAAAACAAACGAACTACTAAACAAAACACTTAAGCGAAAAAAAGATAAAGAATCATGAAAATAAAAGTACTATTTACATCAGTCATGCTTATATTAAGTTCGATGATGATAGCTCAAAACAATATGTTCGACAGGTTATCCAACAATAAAGACATATCCACTGTATATATTTCTAAGTCTTTGTTAGGTATGATGCCAAAAATGGATATGGGTGGAGCTGACATTAAAGGTTTAGCCAGCAAACTGGAACAATTGGAAATATATAGCAGCGAGAATAGCAAAGAAGCCTCTAAGCTAATGCGTACCGAAATAGAAGCGATGGTAAAAGCCAAGACTTATGAAACGCTGATGTCTATCAAAGATAAAGGAGACAACATAACATTTTATGCACACAAAGAAAAAGAGAGGTTTAAAGATCTAATTATGTTTATCAATGCACCCGACGAATGTACCATCATAAGGATTGTAGGCAATTTTACAGCTGAAGATATCCAATCGGTTATGAACAAAAAATAAATTCTATTAAGACAAGGTAATAAATAGAAGAAATTCAATTTTCTTAAACAAAAAGGCTTCGGAGTATTATAGTTCCGAAGCCTTTGTATTTAGTATTTTACTTTCTATTTCTTAGCTTTTAATGCCTCAAAGATAAGAGCTTCCAGTTCTTCGGCTAACTCCGGATTGTCTTTCACTGTATCTTTAGCAGCCTCACGTCCCTGTGCCAATTTAGTATCGTTATAACTATACCAAGATCCGCTCTTTTTGATAACACCAAGATCAGAGCCTAAGTCTATTATCTCTCCCGAACGCGAAATACCTTCACCGTACATTATATCAAACTCAGCTTTTCGGAATGGAGGGGCTACTTTATTTTTCGCTACTTTGACACGGGTCTGGCTACCTTTCACTTCATCACCATCCTTTAGTTGACCTATACGGCGAATATCGAGACGGACCGAAGCATAATATTTCAAGGCATTACCTCCTGTAGTGGTTTCAGGAGATCCAAACATAACCCCAATCTTGTCACGCAACTGGTTTATAAATATACATGTTGTGCTTGTTTTACTAATAGCTGCTGTTAGCTTACGCAAAGCCTGAGACATCAAGCGTGCCTGTAGGCCCATTTTAGAATCACCCATTTCGCCTTCAAGTTCGGCCTTTGGCGTTAGTGCAGCTACTGAGTCGATAACAACAATATCAACCGCTGAAGAGCGAATTAATTGCTCGGCTATTTCAAGAGCCTGCTCTCCACTATCGGGTTGAGATATATAAAGATTCTCTATATCTACTCCCAGCTTTTCGGCATAGAAACGGTCAAAAGCATGTTCTGCATCGATAAACGCAGCAATCCCTCCTATCTTCTGAGCTTCTGCTATAGCATGAATAGCCAATGTAGTCTTACCTGACGATTCGGGTCCATATATTTCAATTACTCTTCCACGAGGATATCCTCCAACACCAAGAGCTGCGTTCAAAGCTATTGATCCTGTAGGTATAACAGAGATTTCATCAATCTTATCATCCCCCATTTTCATTATTGAGCCTTTACCATAGCTCTTTTCTATCTTATCCATTGCAGCCTGCAAAGCCTTCAGCTTTTCAGTATTAGGTGCTGTTTTTTTCTCTTTTTCTTCTGCCATTTCTTTATTCTATATTTGTTTTAATATTTGTTCCGCATGCTCTTTCGTTTTAATTTCTTTTGGTCCTATAATCTGCTGAATGGTTCCTGTTTCATCTATCAAAAACGTTGTTCTGATGGTTCCCATATATTTACGTCCCATAAATGTTTTTTCGCCCCAAACACCAAATGCTTCGACTAGACGTTTATCCGTGTCAGCGATTAGAGGAAATGGCAATTGTTGTTTCTCTATAAATCTTTTATGCGACTTTTCATCATCAACACTTACTCCCAAGATTTTATATCCAGCTTTATTTAGCTGCGAATAATTGTCTCTGAAACTACATGCTTCAGCAGTACATCCGGGTGTACTATCCTTAGGATAAAAATAAATCACCAATTTATTACCTGAATAATCACTGGCTTTTATCTCTTCTCCATTCTGATTTTTTCCTAAAATATCCGGTATTTTATCTCCTATTTTTAAAGCCATATTCGTCTATTGTTATTTAGATTCTACGTAAACAGTTTTTTCGTAAGCATCTTTCATTCGTCTTACTGCATTCCGCTTTTCTATTTCTAGATTAGTAACCTCGTCAAAAGCTATCTTAGCCTCGCTATACTCCCTTGTATCGGAATTAGGATCTGCTCCCAACACCCCATATTTTTCAAGAGTAGTTATTTTTTTCTTTACCACATCTGAATAAATAAGGACAGATTTCTGATAATCATCTCCTCCCTTATATACAGGCATCTCAATTATAGCTTTACGTAAAGCGTCTATTTTTTTGATTGATGCGGCAGAACTATTTTTCAAATCTAAGTTTATCTTTTTATCCCAAACACTTTGGACTAATTCTTCGTATTCTGTATAGATAACATCAAGATCTCCGACCATCTCCAGCATAAAATAATTATAACCGATCTTTGTATCAATGTTTTTATTTCTCTCGATGTTATGCTTTATAACTCTCTTATTCTCTTGCGCGTAACTTATTACTGTTATACAGGTTAATAAGATTACAAAAAAAATTGTCCTCATACTTTTGTCTTGTAAGTTTGTTGTTGTATTTCTTAACCTTTACTTTACTTCGAACCATTTATCATTTTTCAATGGTTCAAATTTATGCATTTTATCCAATAAATTGTCTACTTTACTTTCTACTATCAATAATTTTCTATACTCTTCTTTTAAGAACCCTTTTTCTATCATCTTTTCTGACATTTCGATTAAAGGGTCATAATATCCGTTTACATTCAGGATTCCTATAGCCTTCTTATGTAGGGCCAATTGCGACCAAGTCAACATCTCGAACAACTCTTCTAAAGTTCCATAACCTCCAGGCAATGCAATAACAGCATCACTCAATTCATTCATCAAAGCCTTTCGGTCATGCATAGTTTCCACTACATGTATTTTTGTTATACTCTTATGTTCAAGTTCCTTCTTCTTCAAGAATTCGGGTATAACGCCAATAACCTCACCTCCCTGGCTCAAAACGCCGTCAGCAACTGCTCCCATTAGCCCAACATGGGCCCCTCCATAGACCAAACCATATCCTTTACGAGCGATTATTTCGCCCAACGATGTAGCTTGTTCTATAAATTCCCCTCCATTACCGGATGACGAACCGCAAAAAACCGCTATATATTTCATGCAACAATTTTAAATATAAAAAGGATCTCTGATATATCTTTCTTTATTGATTTTCAATAAACAAAATGAACAATAGAAAAGCACTCATTTAATGGAAGATACCTCCACTATTCAATATAAAAAGATATATTAATATTCATTACTTAATATAGCAAAGATAATAAAATCTTATACATATTTTACCTATAAAGATGACGTTATAAACTTTTCATCCTATATCTTTGTCTTATAAATAAATAAAACACAAGGTTCATGAAATGTTTTTTTTCTATTGTAAGTTTTCTCATTTTATTTACTAGTTGCAAAACATCATCTCAGTATGAAGCGAAAAAAGGTTCTGAGGGATGGTTTAATATCGCTGTTGCCGAAGATGTCGAGATATATACCGATACAACAAGTATCCGACATGAGGGTGCAATAGCTTTTGCTCGTGAAAAGCGAGTATATGTAACTGATGCAAGCAAAAAACTTTATATAGACAAGATACGGAAAGAATACGAGAAAATGGGTAAACCTGAAAAAGCTGACAAGTGGAACGATTTTAGTTATTGTATATATAATTGTCTTTATGAATGTACTAATAAGAGATTCAAAATCCTATCTGTAGAGGATTTCGATTCTACGGGAAAGAGAATAACCAAGACCGTACCTGCTAAGAATAAGGAAAGATGGCTCAATGTTGATAGTGAAACAGTGGGTGATTACACGTTCTTTTTTGTGTGCGACTATAACCAATAACTCTATCGTAAAATTTCATACCTTTGTAATCAAATTTGATTAAAGATGCTCGCTATAATTATCTCATGGATAGCTATTCTTTTTGTTTTTCTATCTTTTGGTGACATTTTAGTCTCCTTATATAACAAACTTTGTAAGCAAAATGAAAAATATGGATTTACAGATACATTTCTCATTGGGATGTGTTTCTGCCTAATACCTTTATCAATCACCTCATTTTGGCTACCATCCAATCAATATATTCTATTTGTATATATTATATTATGCATTGTATATTGGATTCGGAGAAAACAATATCTCTTTAAATTGATAGAAGATGTAAAATCAAATTATAAAGGATTATCCCGTCTGCACTTAATCATTTATATTATTCCCCTAATAAGCCTAATCGTTGCTATAACATGGCAAGTGGGGGTTTTCGACTCATTACTGTACCACCAGCAAAACATTCGATGGAACGAGGAATATGCGATAGTACCGGGATTGGGTAATTTGGAGCATAGATTCGGTTTTAATTCTAACTATCTTTTACTATCAGCGATATTCAGCTTTCGTTTCTTATTTGGTGAAGCCGTATACAGTATACAAGTATTAGTATTGGCACTTATAATATGCTGGACAATAAAAGAGATTATACAATCGGGCTATGAAATAAGACGTATTTTATTGCTGATTATTATTACCTGTTATATATTCACCTTCGGGTACAGCCTGACTGCAACATCTACTGATGCAATCCCCAACATTGTTTCATTCTATCTTATTGCCAAACTATTATTATATACAAACTCGTTAAAGAAAGATAAGTTATTTTGGGTACTTATACCAATTTCTCTTTTGTCATTTAAACTTACAATCATTCCGATTTCTTTACTATCGCTGTATATATTAGCTACTCTAATACGAGAAAAGAAATACCTTTCTTCATTCTTTTTAGCGCTCATACCTTCTTCTATAATTATATTATGGCTGATTCGGAATGTTATTATTTCGGGTTACCTTATTTTTCCTTTCTATGAAATAGATTTATTTTCGGTAGATTGGAAGATTCCCAGATTTGTAGCTGTAGAAGAGCGTGATTTTATTTTATCCTGTGGTATCCGCATTTTCAATGATATACTCACCGAATTATCTAATTTCCAATTCAACGGTAATGGTATTAGGCAATGGCTAATGAATCTCATATTCATTGCTCCTACAATATTATCTCCATTTATCGTTTTATATTGCCTTGTTAAGAAAAAATACCTGTCGAAAACAATATACTTAGCTTATATAGTTTTAATTCTGACTATAGGTGTATGGTATATAGGAGGTCCTGATCCCAGGTTTATAGGTGGAACTCTTTTCGCTATGCTTTATTACATCTCTTTTCTAACTTTATCTACTTATAAGGAAAAGCTTTTTCCTAAAGCAGGTTTAATATTTATTACTGCATTTGCGTTAATCATGGGATATTGGGCTATAAGCCGTTCGATTAAATTCTATAACATGTTTGATCTGAAAACACCGAAAGCAAACAGCCGTCCTGTATCTAATATTTTAATAAGACAATATCCATACCGCGAACTACTAAAATCGGCAACAATATATAACGATAGATTTGATACATACAAATTTGAGAATGGCAACATAATATATATTAGTAAATCGCCGGAGATACCAAACGGAAGATTTGTTTGCTTCGAAAGTCCTTTTCCTTGTACTGTACTGAAAGCCGATGAATTAGGAAAATATCAAGATATTAGCACTATTGAACCAAGAGGATCAACCCTTCAATATGGTTTTAGACCTAAATAACAAAAGGCGCATTTGTAAAAACAAATGCGCCTTTTGTTACTCCATCTATTCAATAACGATCTTCGAGTCCGGTAACACTTTTACTCTTAGTTACGTCTACCGATTTTGACAACTGTGGACTACGAAAGAAATTCATAAAATCATTATAAGTAGATTCGTAATACATCTTCCCAAACAGATCATCGGTCATAAGCAGATGCTCATCATCGTATCGTATTTTATTCGAAACTTTTATATTACAACTCTCTGTAGATGTTTCAGAGCCATATCTTGAACAATCCTGTTCGAATAGAAAGAAACGGGCAAGATTCTTTGTCTGCGATAACCTATATTGTAAAACAATGTAATTTGTTTTAAATATTATAGCATCACTATTTACTGGTGCATCTATCGTCTCCTCGCATAGTTCAATCATATCTTCCAGCTTATTCCCAATTCCGGCGGTAACTATAACCGGAAATTTAATTATTACAGCCTGATCTAATTCATCAATAATCTTCACATACTCATCTTTTGAGATAAGAAAGTAAGTTGCTCCTGCGTATTTTTCATATCGTGTAAGAAGTATATATGCTTTTTTGTGATAATTAAAATTACGAATTTCATAACGTCCAACCGTTTCGAAATTATAAAGAAGATTCTTATCATTCACCCATTCTCCATCCTGAGTAAGATACCATCCTTCGATATTGGATAAAGATGCTATAGGAGACGATACAATAGCTTTTTCTTTAATATGCCTATCTGTCCACACATCGGCAGTTGCCAATGTATCTTGAGTTATCTGTTCGATAGACTGCTGCTTGTAATTATCGATCTGAGGTTCACTCCCCATCTCCGATTTTATTACGTCACGGTCTATAATGTTATCATCGCCCAGCCTGTTTTTTTGATTATTCTCTAATGTAGTAGACAGACCTAAATCGAACTCATCGCTATTGGATGCCGTTACAGGTAGCAATATTTTAGAAAAATCATTCCATTTTACTTCAAAATAACCGTCTGTAAGCTTTCCTCCCATTATTGAAGATGTTTCCGGTAAGCGAAATCGAACGACATCCTCGTTATCAACATGTTGTGCATTAATCGACATATCATATTGCATACCGGGATTATCTTGAGTTAAAGTTTGAGAGATCAAACTTAGAAGTTTATCTGCGCTGAATTGACCGTCCTGATCGGACATATATCCATATTTAGAGGAATGAATTGTTTGAGTTTCTCCCGATTTTTGTGATATACAAGCAACTAATATTCGATAAGAGGCGGGATCCATCAGATAATAGTGTATCCGTTTCTCACTTTTACTACCTGCTATATGATTAATATTCTCATATAATAGGGCGTAGATATCTTTCCCCTTATTTTTAAAAGATACAAATTGCAACCATTTAAAATTCTGGGAAACTGTGCTCATAGTTTCCTCATTCAATTTAATGTCGGATATAGCATTGTTATTAGAAATCCATTCACCTAAAGCATCTTGCTTCCATCCGATTGCCTGACGTAGTTTTTCTGATTGAACTTGCCCTGTTAAAGCAGAAGTTGAAGATCTACTTTGTCCATACATATTTGTAAAAAGAGTAATTATGAATGTGGACAATAATAAAGATTTTAAAAATTTCATTTTATAGTTAGTAATGTGTTGTGGTAATCTATTATATATATTTTTATTTTATTCTATCTTTTTT
>NZ_JAEPKU010000072.1 GCF_016652235.1 Dysgonomonas sp. Marseille-P4677 | reverse complement strand
ACCATAATAACGAACTGAAATATAGCTGGATAAATATTCCCTCCAGCTCCACTTATTGAGAAAGCAAAATGTATATTATCCCTGTAAATTAGACATTTACAGGGATTTTTGTTTTTAGTAAAGTGGCAAAAAATAGAGCTTTCAGCATATTTTAACATGCAAAATCGCTGACAACTATTTTTAGAAGACTCTGTCAGCGATTTGTCAGCGATTATGGATGTAAAACATTGAATATAATAGAATTGTGCTGCATCAGTTTTATGCTAACTGCTCCTTGTTCGTACTTTTATTATTAATGATTTAACAATTTAAGGTATGAAAAAGACATTTAAAATTTTGTTTTTTGTAAAGAGAACAAGAGTTGCTAAAAACGGAGAAGTTCCAGTACAAGTAAAAGTAACAGTAAATAGAGAAAGAGCGGAGGTCTCTATAAACTTAACAGTTAAACCCGAATCATGGAATGCGGCGACGGAGAAAGCAATCGGTAAGGATCGTAAATCAGTAGAATTGAATAGCCGCCTTGATACGGTTCGTTTTCGGCTAATGGAAATCTATCGTGAGATGGAATTGAATGCAGAGTACATTACAGTTCGCAAAATAGTAGATAAGTATCTGGGTGTAGAGACAAAGCCCCCAATTATGCTACTGGAAATTTTCAGGGATCATAATAAGAAATGCCAGAAGTTGATGGGGAAAGACATGTCTGTTTCTACAGTCAAGCGTTATGAGACATCTTACAGGCATACAGAAGAATTTATCAAGCTTAATTATCAAAAAGAAGATATTCCAATTGAGGATGTGAATTATCAGTTTGTAAAGGACTATGAATTTTTTCTTAAAACAGAGCGTAATTGTTGTCATAATTCAACGATGAAATATCTTAAGAATTTTAAGAAAATTATCCGTATTGCCATCGCCAATGAATGGCTTCATAAAGATCCTTTTATGAATTTTAAAGTGACTTTTGAAGAGGTTAAGCGAGAATTTCTTGAGCAGCATGAATTAGAAAAGATAATGAGTAAAGAATTCAAGATTGAAAGGCTTTCATCGGTTAGGGATATATTAGTTTTTTGTTGCTATACTGGATTGGCTTTTTCAGATGTTAAGACTTTATCTCAGGAACATTTGGTTACAGATAATGAAGATGAATTTTGGATAAGAAAACCTCGAGTCAAAACAAATAACATGTGTAATATCCCATTATTAGATATTCCCAAACAGATTCTGGATAAATATAGAAATCATCCAATTTGTCAAAAAAGTGGAGTCCTTCTTCCTGTTTTATCGAATCAAAAAATGAATGCTTATCTTCATGAGATTGCAGAAGTGTGCGGCATAAAAAAAGATATTACGACTCATACAGCAAGACATAACAATTATTCTTTCCTTTTAAAAATGAGCGACTTACAATTCTCTTTTCCTTCAACAGGTAACGATCTAGAAACGAGTAAACTTCTGTTTTTATCTTTCTTTTACATAAAAAATCCAAAGAGCGATTTCTTTTCCAAAAATATTATTCTTTCTTCAATTATTCCTCATCGCTGACTGTAATTTCTAAACGGACAATCTTGTTGCCTGCTATTTCCATATGGTAATCCAAAGCAATCGGGCTTCCATCAAAATCTCCTGAAATTAGGGCGGTAAGGATACCCGTTGAATAGGTTCCTGAATATCTGATTGGCTCCATTGCTGTTTTATATTGTTCATTGGCTTTTTCGATCCAGTTCTTTATCCCCCTTTTACCCTTATACTCCTTTTCTTCGTCAATGACAAGTGCGGTCTCTGAAAAACAATCGGCATAAGCATGGCTGTTATAGTCCTTCTGTGCAGATAATAAATCTGAAACGACTTTCGATAATTTTAAATCCATTGTTTTTATTTTTTTAATTCTTAATCTTATTTTCCCGATACAAAATTAGATTATATGCCAAGTTCATACAAGTACGGAAAAACGAATCGAATAGGGAATAATTATTCCCTATTGTTCAATTTTGAATATATGGATATATTTGTGCTTATGTATGAAAGAAAGATACCATTAAATTTGAACTGTGGTCTTGACCTGATTGGTGAAGTCCTTTACGGTAAATGGAAAATTCGCTTATTGTGGTTTATCCATGAGGGGTATAAACGTCCAAGTGAATTACAACGTAAAATTCCCGATGCTTCCCGCAGAGCCTTAAATATGCAACTTAAAGAACTGGAAGAACACGAATTAATTACAAAAAAGATTTATCCTGTAGTTCCACCTAAGGTAGAGTATAACCTGACGGAATTCGGAGAAACTTTAATGCCTGTCATTTCAGCATTGGGGCAATGGGGTGATGTACATCAAGATCGCTTACGTTACCTTATATTGAAGCGGTTAGGACAGCTACCCATTGAATAGAAAGTACGTCATTTTCAAGTTAGCGAGTAATACAAAAAGACCGACCAACAATTAAAGAAATATTAAAAAATGGGAGAAAGCAAAAACGAGCAGCAATCAGGTGGAAAACGTGCAACGCCCTTCGTTCAAACCTATTTTCACGGGACAAAGGTTGACTTAAAAATGGGAGATCTGATTGAAGTTGGTTTCAACTCTAATTATGGACAACAGAAGAATGCAAGATATATTTTTCTTACCGCCACATTAGATGCTGCAATCTGGGGAGCAGAAATCGCCTCAGGTGATGAACAAGAGAGAATTTATTTAGTGGAACCGACAGGAGAAATAGAAGATGACCCTGATTTGACCGATAAGAAATTCTCTGGTAATCCTACAAAGTCTTATCGTTCGACCCACCCATTTAGAGTTGTTGGTGAAGTTACGGTTTGGGAAGGGCACTCGACTGAACAAGTTCTGACAATGAAAAACCACCTTGAAAAACTTAAAGAACAAGGGATCAATTCATTAAATGACTAATTATTTTTTTCTATCAGTAATCTAACAGTTTAATTGACAGTGTTTAAACTATCTTAATTTTAATGCCATTGAGATATTAACTACATATTTCCCATTTGGCATTTTTATAAAGTGTTCTAATCTACCTGTTTCTACAAATCCGAATTTCTCATATAACCTCAATCCACCTTTGTTGGTAGCAAAAGTATTCAGCCATAACAGTTCGAGAATCTGATTGTTTTTTGCCCAATGAAGCCCACACCTGAAAAGTTCAGTTCCTAATCCTATATTTGTCCATTCTTCTACTATTCCTATTCCAACCATAGCCGTATGTTTAAGCATATTTCTGGAAGCACCAGTAATATCCATATTACCGATAATTTGTTTTTGATGGGTTGCTACCAAAAGCAAACTGTTCTCATTGTCAATATAAGATTGTATCCAACTTTTTTCTGTTTCTTCTGTTGAACTAAATTCTTCTTTTGTAAGAGGAATAAATTCACTTTCTCCTATATATCTTTTTTTAGTGACCAGCAATTCCGCAGCATCACCTATTTCGGCTTCCCGTATTTCAACTATCTCGTTGTTTTTAAGTTTTACTTGTACTGATTCAAATTTCATATCTCTTTATGCTTAATAAAAAAAGCCCTGTCAAAGGAGACAAGGCTTACAGTATATATATTACCATTTTACAAATTAACCCTGCTCTTATCTTTAGGATAAAAGTAATAGAAGCCGTATGTAAAACTAAGGTTGTTCATTTTCTCTTATTATGGCATCAAAGATAATGTTTTATTTCAAATAGATTTATATGAACAGAGGGTTCATAAATGAAATTTATTATTTTTCCATTCTCTCGCATAACCCTCTTATAGCCAGCGCCCTATATTTTATATAAAATAAATAAAACATTAGATTTAACATATTGAATTTATACTTACATTTATCAGCGATTTTCAGAAATTAATTTACCTAATACGATACTTACACTTATGAAAACTATCAGATTTTTACTATTTGCTGTTGCAGCACTAACAATTAGCACAATCTTTTGTGCTTGTGACAATGATGATGAAGATACTACTGAAAAATTTGTGACTGTTGGGCTTATACAAGAAATATCTATGGAAGATATACAAAATAGTAATTCGCTTATCAAAGAGGTCAAATTGGTAGCCAGAAAGATGTTTCCTGCAACTGTCCCTGAAACAGAAGGGGCTATCGCTCAAGAGTTACTAAGTATTCCTTATAATAAAGAACGTATGTCTTTCACGCTTCCACAAAATCCTGATGAGTCTCTACTCCGCAATATAGACAAAGATATGCCCGAAGGACTTACAATCGACAATCATGAAGCTAAAACATTGTCATTTGTAGATATATTTTGTTATGAAGAAAATTCAGATAATATATTGGGAGCGTTGGTCTACTCAAAATATATAGAATCCGAAAACATCAGATACGAATTATATTATATCTATTGTGATAGTTCCGTAAAAATAACAGGTACAACAAGTGACTGGTGGGGATTTACAACAACATATAATTTGAAACTTGAAAAAGGTTGGAACATGGTCGTTGAAAAAAGAGAAAATACGGATACCGACCAACCTTCAACAGTAACAAACTTACTCCCTAATGGAATGAAATGGCATTATTATATGATTATTGGGGGTAAATAGAAAATTTATTTCTGCATAAGAAGTCCTATTTCTTAATAGAATAGGACTTTTATTCTGCAATTAATCTAATTGATGTATTTAATATATGGCTGCAAATCCTAATTTATCATACCGTCCTGTTGAGACGAAAGACTTTGAGATAATATGCAATCTTCCCCAGAATGCGGAAGAATTATACTTCATGTTTCCCAAAGCCGAATATCCCTTAACTGTACCTCAATTAGAGGTTGCAGTCAGCAACAGATACGATTCAACAGTTATTGTACTGAATAATGAGGTTGTCGGATTTGCTAATTTCTACGAAGTGGTACAGAATCACTATTGTTCTATTGGCAATGTTATTATAAGTCCTGACTATCGTAATTCAGGAATAGGTACATTTCTTATAAAGACAATGGAACAAATAGCATCCGACAAATACAACGTATCTGAATTGCGGTTATCCTGCTTCAACAACAACATTAAAGGCATCTTGCTCTATACCAAATTGGGATATATCCCTTACGAAATTGAACAACGAACCGATAAAGCAGGAAATCAGATTGCTTTGATAAAAATGGATAAACAAAATGAATTATAAGATAAGTGTCGCTTCTACGAAAGATTTAGAGACGATTCTCTATATACAAAAAAAGGCTTTTGCAGAAGTTGCGAAACTAATGAATAAATACGATCTTCCACCTCTTTTGCAAACAATAGAAGAATTACAAGATGAAGCTGAAAATAATACAATTTTGAAATGTTTTTTTGAAGAAAAAATTGTTGGCTCTGTTAGGGGCTTTCTTGATGATGAAAATATTTGTCATGTAGGAAAATTAATTGTTGACCCTGATTTTCAAAATAAAGGAATAGGTAAAGCCCTTATGTACGAGATTGAGCGTCATTTCGCTTTCTGTAAAAAATTTGTTCTTTTCACAGGAGATGAGACACCCAATACTCTCCATCTTTATAGAAAAGTCGGTTATCATATTATAGGAAAACAGTATATGGGAAATATCAATATGCTACTGATGGAAAAAGAAAACAAATTATAACAAAACAATGAACGCACTACTTTTATCCGCTATCATCGGCTTAATCGTTGGCATTATAGACATAATCCCAATGATTATACAAAAATTGCCCCGATACTCAACAATTTCAGCATTCTTGTTTTACTTTTTTATTACAATAATAATCTTCCATGCAGATATTCCTTATCTCTCTTGGTGGTTGGAAGGAGCATTAATTTCCATTGCAATGATGTCGCCTGTATTAATTCATGTTGGGCCTACGGATAAAAAACTCTGCCAATCATTACTATCAATGCAATCGTATTAGAACATTAATTAGCATAGCAAAATACTATTTATTTTAGGAAAGTAGTATTAGCAAAATGATATAGATATAGATATAGATATAGATATTGATAATTGAGTATCTTCTTGCTAATTAATTTTTGTTTTATAAATTTAAAAATATACCTTTGACGTTAAACACAGTTAAAATAGGGCTACTATATTAACACATAATTATTATTTGCTATACAAATATTTATTTTTTTTAATTCAAACACAATATTTTTCATTCACTAATAACCTTACTAATAGAATCTTTAATTTATGAAAAAAAAACCAATCTTAACCTTTTTTTGTTTTGTCATAAGTGTACTGTTCGCTTTTGGACAAACTAAAAATGTACAAGGAATCGTAATGGATGATACTGGTGAGCCTCTAATAGGTGCTATTGTGTCTATTAAAGGTACAACAGTAGGAACTACCACCGATGTTGATGGAAAATTTAGTCTGAGCATACCTTCTGATGCTACGGAATTAACCTTTTCATATATTGGCTTTAAAGAAATGGTACTTCCTGTTCAATTGCAAATGAAAGTTCAATTATCGACAGATTCTCAACAGCTTAAAGAGGTTGTCGTTACAGGTATGACCAAAATAGACAGGCGTCTATTTACAGGAGCAGCTGATCAACTAAAAGCAGAAAATGTTTTGCTTGATGGTGTTGCTGAAATCAGTAGAGGACTAGAGGGACGTTCAGCAGGAGTTAGCGTACAGAATGTATCTGGTACTTTCGGAGCAGCACCCAAAATTAGAGTGCGTGGAGCCACTTCTATCTATGGAAGTTCTAAACCCCTATGGGTAGTTGATGGTGTGATTATGGAAGATGTTATCGAAGTGGATGCTGATAATCTCTCATCCGGAGATGCAGAAACCTTAATTAGTTCTGCTATCGCAGGTATCAGTGCTGATGATATCGAAAGTTTTCAAATACTTAAAGACGGTTCGGCTACATCAATATATGGAGCCAAAGCTATGTCGGGGGTAATTGTTGTTACAACGAAAAAAGGAAAAGCTGGAGTTAGCAGAATAAACTATACAGGCGAATTCACGACTCGAATGAAACCTTATTATAAAGAATTCAATATCATGGATTCTCAAGAACAGATGGGTATCTATAGAGAAATGGAACAAAAAGGTTGGTTGAATTTTGCTGAAACATTTCGTAAAGCATCGAGTGGTGTTTATGGAAACATGTATAGACTTATTGACCAATATGATCCAATATCAGGACAATTTGGACTTGCAAACAATGAGGTATCTCGTAATAGGTATTTACAAAATGCTGAAATGAGAAACACAAATTGGTTTAATGAATTATTCAGTACTAATATTGTTCAAAACCATTCAGTCAGCTTGTCAACAGGGACAGAGAGGGCTACTTTCTATGGTTCGATGAGTGCAATGGTAGACCCTGGATGGTACAAACAGAGTGATGTTCAGCGATTTACAGGAAGTCTGAACGCCTCGTTTAAAGTCTTAAATAACCTGACTCTTAATATGATAACAACAGGTAGTTATAGAAAACAGAGAGCCCCGGGTACATTAAGTCAAACGCTGGATGTAGTATCAGGAGAGGTGAAAAGAGATTTTGATATAAATCCATACAGTTTTGCCATCAATAGTTCTAGAGCATTAAATCCATATACATACTATACTAAAAACTATGCTCCATTCAATATTTTCAATGAATTGGATAATAATTATATGGAGTTTGGAGTTACGGATTTGAAGTTTCAGGCAGATCTAACATGGAAAATAGTACCCGAGTTTGAACTTAATTTACTTGGAGCCTTGAAGTACAGTACTACTAGCCAAGAACATAATATAAAAGATGCCTCTAATCAAGCTCTAGCCTACAGGGCTATGGATGATGCAACAATAGCAGAAGATAACCCTTTCTTATATACAGATCCAGAAGTTGATTTTGCACTTCCTATATCAGTATTACCTTATGGAGGATTCCACAATACTACCAACCGTAAAATGCTAGGTTATGACTTTCGTTTATCAGGGACATGGAATAAACTTTTTGATCAAACTCATGCAACTAATTTTTATGGAGGAATGGAGTTAAACTCAGTTCAGCGTAATATGAGTGAATATATGGGGGTTGGTACTCAATATGATAGTGGAATGATCCCTTTCTATTCATATTGGTTCTTCAAACAAGGATTAGAAGAAAATTCAAATTATTATGATTTAGCAAGAACAGATGGACGTACAGCAGCCTTCTTTGCTATGGGAAGCTACAGCTATCTTGGACGTTACGCACTATCTACGACTGTGCGTTATGAAGGATCAAATAGAGTAGGAGCTAAGAACAGATCATCTGCACGCTGGCTACCTACATGGAATGTTTCCGGTAAATGGACTCTTACCGAAGAAAGCTTCTTTGAAAAAGTTACCCCGATCTTGTCTCATGCCGCATTGAGATTATCGTACAGTCTTACAGGTGACGTTGGAATTCAGTCAATATCAAATTCCTCGGTCATCATTAAGAACTACAATCCATGGAGACCATTAGCCAATATGAAAGAAACAGGAATTAGTATCGCCGATATAGCAAATGCCGATTTGACTTACGAGAAAAAGCACGAGTTTAATATTGGAGCTGAATTAGGATTCATTGATAATCGACTAAACTTGACTATGGATTGGTTCAAACGAACGAACTATGATTTACTAGGTATGATTCCAACAACTGGAGTGACAGGGGATATTACCCCTTATGCAAATGCTGCTGAAATGAAATCTGACGGATTTGAATTTTCTATTTCATCTAGAAATATTGTCAGCAAAGATTTTTCTTGGAATACAGACTTTATTTTTGGTTATGTCGACACCGAGATCACTGATCTTATGGCTACACCAAGAATTATAGATTTAGTCTCCGGTATGGGTGCACCTAGACAAGGATTTCCTCATAGAGGATTATTCTCAATACGTTTCGATGGCTTAAACGAAGAAGGGATTCCAACATTTATTGGTCCTGATGGAAATAATACGATATCGGGCATCAATCTGCAACTTCGAGATGAGAACAACGGGAATTTAGATTTCTTAAAATATGAAGGATCTACAGCACCTACAGTAACGGGTAGTTTAGGCAACGTATTCAGGTACAAAAATTTCAGACTAAATGCATTTCTTACATACTCTTTGGGTAATGTAATAAGACTAGACCCTGCATTTAAAAATGAATATAGCGATTTGGATGCCATGCCAAGAGAGTTTAAAAACCGTTGGGTAATGCCTGGTGATGAGAATGTAACAAATGTACCTGTCATTGTGAGTGCCAGACAGGATCATGATATAACTGGGTTGAAGAAAGCATATAACGCATACAACTATTCTACTGAGCGAATAGCTAAAGGTGATTTTATCCGTCTGAAAGAAGTTTCGTTGACTTATGATATCCCTAAAACGATTCTGCCTAAAGAAATTAATGCATTATCGCTGAAGTTGCAAGCTACAAACTTATTTCTACTTTATTCTGATTCCAAGTTAAACGGACAAGACCCAGAGTTTTTCAGATCGGGTGGAGTTTCTGCTCCTGTTCCAAGACAATTTACATTTACACTTAGGTTAGGTTTATAAAATGAAGAATATGAAAAAATATATACATTATATACTGATTTTCACGATACTTCCATTAATCGTAATGTCATGTGATGATTTTTTGGATGTTGAACCAGATAATAGGACAAATCTTGAGACAGAAGAAAATATAAACAGAATGCTGATTTCTGTTTATCCTTCGTCGCACTATAATATATTGACCGAATTAATGTCTGACAATGCTGATGACAGAGGTGCAAGATATGATGATTTTGATGATAATATAGACTTCTTGAAAGAAGTATACTTCTGGAAAGATATTAAAGAAAATGATAGTGATGGTATTGAATCACTTTGGACTACTTATTATAATGCTATTGCTTCTAGTAATTATATTATCCAAGCGATTGAAAATATGGGCGAACCAAAAAACATGATGCCGCAAAAGGGAGAAGCTCTGATAGCTCGTGCCTATAATCATTTTACTCTAGTTAACATTTTTTCTATGCATTATAAAGCCGGAAGCACCGATTTAGGTATTCCATATATGACAGAACCTACTAATTCTGTGAATCCTGAAGTAGACAGAAGTACTGTTGAAGAAGTATATAAAAAAATAGAAAAGGATATAGAAGATGGGTTGCTTTTGATAAACGATGAGTTACACTCTGCAAAGGAGGCCTATAAGTATCACTTCAACAGAAACTCTGCTTATGCTCTTGCTGTGCGTTTCTATTTATATAGTGGTAATTATCCCAAAGTCATTGAATATGCCAATAAGGTACTAGAGGAAGACCCTGCCTCAATGATGAGAAACTGGGTTTATCAATCATCAACAAGTGATGGGGTAATAGCTTCTACTCGCTTTACAGACTCTTCACTTCCGTGCAATTTTTTAATTGCATCTCCTTCTTCTTCAGCAGGACTCTTTTTCGGTCCATATAATGTAGGTGTAAGATTTAGTTTTCATCAAGGAATAGCTTCAACCGAACTGCCCAGAAATTCACTCTCTCCTTGGTATAATCCTGCCACCGGAACCGGATTCCCTTATTTGGGAATATATACGCTTAGTGCGACGCAGAAATCTTTTAGTTTTAAGTTAGGATACTACTTTGAATATACAGACAAGGTAAACGGTATAGGGTACAGAAGATCGGTATTTCCTTTATTCACAGCCGAAGAAGTATTACTGTCAAGGGCAGAGGCATACGCGATGACAGGTGAATTTGATAAAGCTACGGCTGATCTGGCCATCTTCTCAAAAGCCTTTATTAATGGAGGGAAAATAGCAATTCGTTCTGATATTCACTCCCTATATTCAGAAATGCCTTATTACAGCACAAAAGCTCCTACACCTAAGAAAAAACTTAACGTACCGAACATAGAAGATGGAAGTGAGAAAGAGAGTTTCATTCATTGTATACTTTTTGCACGAAGAATCTTATTACTACACGAAGGTTTAAGATGGTTTGACATCAAGAGGTTTGGTATAGAAATAGAAAGAAGAGCCTATGATGAATTTACCGGAGTATATACTCAGCAAGATATATTGAAAAAAGACGACAAACGAAGGGCTGTACAAGTACCTCAAGAAGTTATACAAGGTGGCTTAGTTCCTAATCCTAGATAAAAAAAATAGTAAATTAGATAAATATAATTATGAAAAATATATATTATTACATAATATCTCTTGTTCTATTTGCTTTTGCATTTGCAAGTTGTGATGACAAAGTGGATGAGGAAAATAGCATATTTGTAGACAGCAAATACGAAAAGAATAAATTTGATCTTTGGCTTGAAAATAATTATTCTCCCTATAATATTCAATTAAAATATAGATTGGAGGATATCGAATCAGATTTTTTGTATGATGTGACTCCAGCAAGTTATGAGACATCTATAGCAATGGCTAAATTTATACAACACCTATGGCTAGGTGTGTATGACGAAGTTGTTAATGCTGATTTTACGAAGATGAATATACCCAAAGTAATTCATTTCGTAGGCTCACCGGCATGGCAAAGTTCAACCACTGTAGTTTTAGGAACAGCTGAAGGAGGACGTAAAATAACCCTATTTGATTTAGATAGGATAGATCTTGAGAAATTAGATAGCGATATGTTCGTTGATCGATATTTTCATACCATGCATCATGAGTTTGCCCATATACTACATCAAAAGAAACATTTTTCGAAAGAGTTTCCTAAAATATCGGATGACAGCTATGTAGGTAATGCATTTCAAGATGAATACACAGAAGAGCTAGCTCATAGTCTTGGTTTCGTTACTCGATATGCAAGAACTAACTATAATGAAGACTTTGTAGAAATTTTTTCTATCTATATCACCTACACAGAAGCTAAGTGGAATGCATTGTTAGAATCTATTACAGCTGCCTCTGCTAAGCATGGCACACAAGGGGTAGAGCGCTTAAATAACAAACTAAAAATAGTCAAAAGTTACATGAAAGAGATGTGGAAAATAGACATGGATGAAACCAGAGCTGTATTTCATAGAAGGTTGAATGAAATAGATATGCTAGACTTAACCATTAAATGAATTGAAAAATTATGAAAAAAATTATATATATCGCTATTATAATCACTAACCTGCTGAACATATCTTGTAGGAGCGAGATTGACGATATCTTTGATGATTCGGCTGCAAATAGGATGAATGCTGCATTAAAAGAATATAGGGCCATACTCGAAGATGCACCTAATGGCTGGATTATGGAATATTTTGCAGGGGCGGACGATACATTCTATGGCGGATGCAATATGATATTTACATTCGATAAAAATGGAGAGACAACAGTACTTTGCGAATTGGATGTAAATGATCCTGATGTATCACTATACCAATTAGTAGCCAACGAAGGTCCTGTATTGACTTTTGATACAAAGAACAAATGGCTTCATTATTTTTCTAATCCAAGTTTAAGCCCGCCAAGTGGGTATGACGGAGATTATGAATTTGTCTTTACTGATGTAACACTCGAAAAAATAATTTTGACAGGAAAGAAGAATAGACGCAAAATTATTTTAACTAGGCTAGATAAAGAAGTTGACCATAAAGAATATTTGGAAAAGATTATAAAAGTAGAACGCGAGGCTGTTGTAGAAATTCCTTATTTCGAAATTTTATCTAATAATCAAGTTCTAGGAGAGCTTTATATTGATACCGAGTTCTATGATTTCCGTTTCTCTATTGGTGAATCTGCTTCAACCCGCAGTGGAATTTTTGCGCCTGAGGGGTGTCGCTTATACGAACCTATCAATATAAATGGAGTAGATTATCAATCCTTCAAATGGGATGCAGAGAAACTCCAGTTTGTTTCAATAGGACAAGAAGGAACAGAAATCGTTCTTCAGGGACGTATTCCTGAAGGGTACAGAAATTATGAATCTCTCTTAGGAGAATATAATTCTGAATTTATAAACTATAGTTCTGCATTAGTGAGTCGTACAATTACTCTTGTTCCTGATAGAGAAGCTATATCTTACAAGATCAAAGGTTTTGGAGGAATTACCGCAGTTGATCTTCCAATTAGATTTGACAAAAGAAACGGAAAACTATATTTCCAGACAGGAGATTATGTGGGAGATCTTGATGGAGATTTACCATTATTCCTACTGGCTTGGAAAGGTGGTGGTAGCTTAGATACTAACTCAGGAGTAGTATATACTGGAGAGGAAGATGTGAGTGCCGAAAAATTAACATTTAAATTTGTGCCAAGTCATGCTTCTAGCGGACAAGTGGGAATGCTAGTCGTTGGAGTTGATGGCGGTTATAGTCTTATACATGCGAATCTGGTTTTCAAAGATTTAGTATTAGTGAAAAAATAAAAATTAGAGTAATATGAAATATATATATTATTATTTATTAATACTGTTTGTTCCTTTCTTTGTACTTAGTAGTTGTGATAACGATGATTATGAAGAAAAGGAAGCAGAAATTATCATTACTGAGGCAGTTACCGTCTTCGATAGTAATGGAGGCGTTGGATCAGTTCAATTTATATCAGAGCAACCCATTACTGTTCTCAGTGATGCTGATTGGTGTACCCTATCTGTAGAGCAGAATACTATTAAATTGACAATATCTGAAAATAGTAGCATTAACAGTAGGGGAGCACAGCTTACCCTGACAACGACTAACGGATATAAAGCATATGTAGGAATATTACAAGAAGGAGTCCTATTTCAGATAGATAAGGAATCCTTATTGTTTGCTGTTGCAGAAGAAGCTAATGGAGAAATTAAGATTTTAAAAAATTCTTCACCTATAGATATTCAACAAGAAGGAGATTGGTTTAGTTATGAGTATAAAGACAATTCTATTTTGATTCATGCACCTTCGGCTGATCTGCCAAGAGTTGGTAGACTAACCATTAGTTCTGGCAATAAGGAATATGTTGTACTCATAAATCAAACCGTATTGAAATATGAAGAGTTATTAGGTAATTGGGAACTAAATTTTATCAATATAAAAGGAGAAAACAGAATAGTAGAGGCTAAATTGGATGTCAAGGAAGATAAAAAATCCTATATTTTAAGTAGTACAGGATTACCTGGACTTGCGAATAATAAATTTCCTTTAATTCTTGATTTCAATCAAATAGATGGATCGCTAAATATAGACTTTCAGTTATTATATCAATTAGGTAGCCTGATGAAAATAAGCCTTTTGCCTACAAATCTGACACAAGATTTCTCTTTTAACGTTGGTAAACCTTATATCTCAAATATTGATATAGGAGGTGAACATTATAGGTATTCTTTTTCGACTATAGATAATCCTCGAAATGGAATAACATCCCTTACTTATTATCAAGAATCTGCTCTACTAGGAAGTGGAATTCTTGATGAGATCAGCAACATGACATTGACAAAGCTTCCTTAAAAAGGAATTTTTACAACACTACTTATTTTAATTCGGCAGAGAGATTAGTTCTTTTTTTAGGAATTATATCTCTCTGTCTCTTTTATATCAAAAAAAAATCTAGCAATAAAAATATAAAGAAAGAGGTAGTTACCCTTCAAAAGATTTTAAAATATCCAAGATGTTAGAAATTATTTATATGTAAATTGCATACTTGATATTCAATAGTTCATAAAAAGATCTTTTACAAAATTCATCTATCTTACTTTGGCTTTGATACTGCAATTTGCTGGTGACTTTTAATACCAAAGATGGAATTTTTATTATAGCGAGTAATTTGCTTTTTCATGAAAGAATATTCTTCAAAAAATCTATTAAAGGTCAAACTGTCTGTTAATGGAGTTCGCACTATTTTATTTCGAGTCATGATGTCTAATATCTGATCTATCTTATTTTCCAGAGTGCTGAGATCTTTCTCTCTTACTTTTACAAATTCCATAGGCTGTATTTTTTGTTTCGCTAGCAAAGTTGAGAGAAGTCAAAATAGAAATTACACCACTTTATATATTCTTAAAAAACATAAGATATCTAAATAAGGGATGGTACCTCACAGAAAGAGCTGTATTATCCCTCTAACTTTATTAAGTTTGTTTTTGAAATTTGGCGGGTAAATAAATAATTTGAATGTAGTGCAAGGTGCAGATATAATGCAAGCTTTTGATATTGAATTAAATAGGGCTAAGATACACAAATCCGTCAACGCTCACTAAACGGCAAAAAGGTCAAAAGCCAGAAAATGCCAAACAAAGACATAGAGTCTGTTAATCAGTAGATTAGTAGACTTTTTTCTTTTTCACCGAAGCCAATAAAAGACACTAAAAGACAGCAGTTGAGTGAAAAATAAGTGAACAAAGATTACAACTTCGTTTTGTTCACTTTCCGTTAATTTACTCACTGGTTTTAAGAGACTTACAATGACCTAACTTGGCCTTATCCGGAGAGCTAAAAGTCTAAGCGATAGTCAATAATTTTGTCTAATCGTGAAAATTTTGAGTTATGAACAGTACTTATCGAATCCTTTTTCTGACTAGGAAAAGAGTAAACAGCAACGGATTAGCCTCTATCAGTGTTAGAATTTCTATCAGTGGAGATAAATCCGAGTTTAGTTACCTACAATTTGTTAAGCCTGAAATGTGGAGTCAAACAGGTAGGGCAATAGGAAGAACAAAAGAAGCTGTAACAATCAATGATGCTTTGGATAAAATAAAGATCGCCCTAGACAAGCACTATAAAGCTATCCTTGAAAATGACGGCTATGTGACAGCCGACAAACTCCGTGACACCTACTTGGGCAAAGAAATAAGAAAAAACACGGTTCTAGCTTTATACGACATGAAGGTAGAGCAAAAAAGGAGTTTGGTCGGTAAAACAATTCGAAATACAACCCTATCGAAATATCTAACCACCCGAAAACGTGTAGCCGATTTTATCCTGCACAAATACAAAAAAGAAGACTTGTCTATTCGGAGTGTAGATTTTCAGTTCGTCACTGATTATGAAGTCTATCTGAAATCTGTTTGCGATTGCGGTCATAATTCAACAGTCAAGCATTTACGATATCTAAAGCAAATTATAACCAATGCTCTAAAGAATAGGTGTAAATCTTCAAACTAATGTTCACCACCACGGCTTAAGTGTTTTGGATTTTAAACATAGTAAAATAGTTTCATATTTTTCGTTTTTCAAGTCCTCATAATTTAGTGGGAGGACACTAAAAAACAAAAAATATTAGTTTGCTGTAATCGAATCAAGTAGTTTTTCCATCTGATACCTATTTCTGCGTTGCCTGAGTGTATTCTCCTTAATCTTTTGTCTTTCTTTTAGTATTCGTTCACCTCGTCCCAGATAAACATCCTCAGGTGTAAGATTATCCAAAGATTCATGATAGCGCTCGGTGTTGTAATACCTTACATACTGATCGATAGCACATACATGTTGCTCGGGGCAGTAGTAATTATCCAGAAGAACAACTGATTTAATGGAGCGGTGATACCTCTCGATCTTCCCTTGGGTCTGCGGATGCAAGGGTTTACCTCTGATATGCTTTATGCCCTGTTCAGAGCTTAAGTACTCGCCCAGATCCTTGGCTATATAGCAAGACCCATTATCGGACAATAGTCTGGGTGCATCTTTTTTGCCTATTGCTGCCTGTTTCATAGCTCTGTCTATACATCGCTGGACATCTTTCGACTTCATATTGGAACTGAGTTCATGATGGATAGCTGGATCTTTTACTGTTTTCTTTCCCATTTCATTATTTGATTATACTTGTTGTAAACACTTCGTAGATAGATCTTATGATTTCCTCCAAAGTCGGAAATCATCCCCAAACCTTCAGGGTTGGGCGAGTTAGTTTTTGTCTGACAAATTCATTTTGTCAGACAAAAACACAACTCGCAAAATGCCCGTGCATTTAAATTTACCTTATAGCAAATTGTCCCATTTAGCAGATTTTTGGGTGAAATTATTGTAAGCTTCATATAGTATTGAAATCAGAGTTTCATGCTATCTGAATTTCGGTCTGATTCGGATATTTTTCATGTATTAATTTTCATTTATTATTTGCTTCCCCTGTAAAGTCAGGTTTAAATTAACTTGTCTTGTCATCTTAAATCTTGACGAGACAAGGAAAAGACAACCCGCTCAGCTATGACAAATTACGACAAAATGCGACAAAGCACAACAGGATGCTTAAAACACAGTATAACTTATTCATTTTTGCGGATGGATAAATAAGTGAATGGGTGAACCGATGGATTTCTCGATAGATGAATCAATAGATTAATAGATTAACAGATAAACGGATGAATAAACAGACGACCAGATACTAAGAAGGCTCTCCAGTTTATTCGTAATACGATCCAAAGAATTAAAGAAGTAGATAATTCTTGGATCTTTAGAATTCAGTTCTTTCATCTCGGTTTACTTTTTATTATTAAACGTATTAAATTTATTTTCATCCAATAACTTCTGTACATCTTCATTTCGATAGAATATCTTTCCCTCAATTTGAGAGAAGCCCAGTTTGCCATTGTCTCGATAACTTTGCAGAGTTCGTGGTTGGATATTTAGGATTTGGCACACATCCTGAGAATCTAGCTATTTGATACTTTCTTTTTCCTTATATCTTTCACTCAATACTTCAAAGCGGTCAACAAACTTTGTAAACACAGACAACATTTCGTTGAAGGTATTTGAATCAATCACTAAAAAATTCTTCATCATTTTACTTTTAAATTTTAAAATTATGATATGAATATAAGTAACTATTTTGGGAAATACTCTGATTAACAACCCATTGTCCTTCTAAGTATGCGAAGAGTACATATAAGTCCTCCACATTATATTCTAGCAATAAAAAATAGGTGCCATCTAAAGGGGCTGGTTTTTAAATTGAGACGACGGTGAGATTTACCGGCTATATTCTAACTATTAGATTGAATATAGAATATAAATTTCAAGACTGATGATTTCGTTTGATTATCAGACTAATATAAACAGGGAGTACATCTCTTTATGAAGCAAACAATGATACGATTTCTAGTTTTAAAGAGTTATTTATTTCTCTTCAACTAGCTTCTACTTAGATTTTTGTATACTATCAGGAATAATATTTGTAAGTTGTTGAGAACTGAGGTCATGTCTCATAATCTTTTTAGGAGAACGGTCATATTCAAATTGATTCTCATTATATTGGCTAAGTTGAAATTCGACAAGTGTATAGATCAATTCTATAGTCGATTTGTAGTTTTTTAGTTTGATTCGATTTGTTTGATATTGTGAAATGTATTACATATTTATCACACGAAATTCTAAAATGAGAAAATTTTGATAAATGAAAACGTTTGCAGATTTTGAGAACGTTCCCGCAATCGTTCCCATTAAATCATTGACTAATCTAGATGTTTTTCAATCTTTCTTCTTCTAAATTTGGTGTATAATATAAACAAATCAAGTTTAATATCATGAAAACAACGGGAGAAGATAAGTTGATTATCGTAGGAATTGGTGAAGCATTATGGGATATGTTGCCCGATGGAAAGAAAATAGGCGGCGCTCCTGCTAATTTCGCATATCATGTATCACAATTCGGATTTAATAGCCAAGTAGTAAGTACAGTAGGTAACGATAAACTAGGAAAAGAAATACTAGACAATTTCAAAAATAAGGGATTAAACGCTTTAATTGAAAAAGGTTGATTATCCTACTGGAGTCGTACAAATCGAATTAGATGATAATGGTGTGCCTTGCTATGATATAAAAGAAAATGTAGCTTGGGATAATATACCTACGACTCAGAAATTAAAAGACTTAGCCGCTCAAACTCTTGCAGTTTCTTTCGGCTCGTCATGACATAGCCAAACGCAGCGTACACCTGCAAGAGAGATGAATAAACCTTCTTTCTTCAATTCATTGGAAGCTCTGGTTTGACCAAAGGCAAGGTTCTCAATCGCAAAAGCAATAACACGTTCTTCAATATGCGACTCAATACGATTCTTGACATTAGGTCCTCGACGATTCATGTCTTTGAGTGCCTGTTCTCCGCCTTCCGAAAATAAATCTTTGTAGCGATAGAAATTCTCACGACTATAACCTAAATACTTGCAAGCTCTCGAGACATTGCCTAATTCTTCGGCTAAGGATAATATCCTAAACGGCTTTTAATTACTTTTGTTTCTAAACTCATTTTTCTGACATTTTAAAGGGTTAAACTTTTTTTGTTTTTGATCCAATACAAACTTAATTGTTTGCTCTTTAACTGTCAGATCTAATCGAAACTAATTCAGCTCATTAGACTTCCCAAGGTTGCTAGAATTCCTGCTGTTACCCAAATTTCTTTTTATCTCCTAGTAATATAGTTTCTTAATAATCTTTGTCTTGACTCCGAAGCAATCCTTACAAAGGAACATATCTAATTCTAGACCTAATATTATCTTTATTCAGCTCTGTGGCGACCTCTACAAGTAGCGAAACTTCTGATCTCGAAACTAACAGAATACGATCATAGTTAGTTCCTATTGAAATACCTCTATTCTTATTTTCTTTATGGATATTCTTTCCTATTTATTAGTTTTGATTTCTCTTATTTCTTTTATTTTCATATCATAATCCTCTAACTGATTAATCTTTTTTAGGTTTTCGGTGGCTTCTGTTACTCCTATATTTTGAGCCTTATTAAAAAATTCTTTTGCCTTATCTAAATTTCCTTCTAAAGTATATAAGACTCCCAAGTTATTCCATGATGTAGAAACATCTCTATAATTATCTAAATATCTATGAGCAGCTTGAATATTACCATCTTCAAGTGCTATGGCTGCCGCATTTATATTGGCAACCATATCTTTAGGGAAGATCCGAACAGCAATATCAAAGACGTCTTTAAATTCTTTACTCCCTTTTTCGTAGCTGTTAGCAACAAGAAACATTTCATTGAGACTCATCTGTCCAGGATTTGTCTTTACAATGACCTTCCCTTCTTCGACAGAAAAAGCTCGCACAACATAATTTAATCTATAGTAAACTCTTCTTAACTTAGGAAAGTATTCTTCTAATAATATTCTGTATGTAGTACTCAAAGCCTTCAGTCTTTGTTCTTTCACATCTTCCAATGCTGACGAATTTATAATATCTAAAATTCTGCTTTTATCCGACAAGTCGGATACAGAAACAAGTTTTTCTAATCCGTTCCAATCTTCACCTCCTTGTTCTACATTAAATAAATCATTACTGTAGTTAAATTTTTTCTGAATATATATTTCCAAAGCTTGTGCTCTTGATGAAGACAATCTCCGGTTTGTTTGATAATTTCCTTCAGGTGAAGCAAAACCAATGAGCGAAATCATTTTGATTGTTGCATTGTTATTTTCTTTGAGCTGATTCAGTACATTCTCTATTTTATTAAGCTCACTATAGTTATCTCTAAATTCAGGAATAATAATAGATTTGCCTACTTGAAAATCAAGAAAAGCCGAACCCTCGTAGTCTCTATTCTTAATAATCTCTGTTTCCGGTACCACATAAGATACCATGAATTTAACTACAGGTTTTTCTATCTCTTTTTTTTCTACATGAACTCCATCTCCAATAATATCCCAATTTTCTGCTTTTAAACATTCTGCACACCCTGTAATCAATTGTTTCATATATATAATGCCCTCTTGCATCCATTGTTCGTACGGAATATTTTGTTTATAGTAGATTACAGATACTTCATTGATCCTTAGAGGTTCAATGTCATTTTTCATTCTGTTATTTTGAAAAAACTGAGTCCGTTTATCAGCTTTATATCTAATATTTCCTTTGATAATGATAGGATATAGCTCTTTGATATTATTATCTGTTTTAATGACCGGTGTCAACAGTAGAACTTCATTTGATGCTAGTTTTGCTTTACTGCCATCTATAGTCATTTCTATGATTATGCTATCCCCCTCCTGATAAACTTTAGTATCATTTACATATATATTATTTTGTATCTGTTGAGCATGAAGATCAATACAAAGAAAAGCTATAATTATGATTCCAAGCAGAATACCTTTATTTTTCATAACAAACAAAAATTAAAAAATAAAATAAATGAAACTAATGCCTACTTTAGTTGGCCCCCAATAATTCTTTGAGTCGCTTTTAATTTTAGAACCACATTCGGCGCAAGGATATTTATCATACTTGAAATGAACAAATCCTGCGCCTAAAGAGGCCTCAATTCCCCAACGATTATTTATAATCCATTGGTATCCATAAGATATACCAGCTCCATAAAAATCACCCTGATAATTAAAATTTTTCATGTTTTCTGAAAAATTGACTCCGCTGAAATTGTACTGTCCTCCATGTGCATGTATTCCGACAAAATGCCCGTTAAGCCTTTCACAAAACCAATATCTGAATTCGGGTTGCACCATCCATAGTTTCAT
>NZ_JAEPKU010000071.1 GCF_016652235.1 Dysgonomonas sp. Marseille-P4677 | reverse complement strand
TATCGCGCTGCAATATCATGCCATCGCTAATCAAACATGGTAACTTTACGGTAGCTTGAGTACCCATTGATATAAACAAAAATATGATACAATGTACTATGATTTGACGTATCGGTACGTGCTTGTATTTTCGTTTCATCTTTATTATTATTTTATACTGTAATCTTTCTAATGAATGATATCTCTTATTCAGCAAACCTCCAATAGTCAAAATACATCACATCTGTATTATCTCTCCCCTTGAAAACAAAATATAAATCATGAATTCCTGTCGTTTTAGGAACATCAATACTAACAACCTCCCATCGATCACTGCCTCCAGTACGAGGTACTTTAACCACACCGAGCAACGGTCCATCAATCTTACCCGAACGTATCTCCATTGATATGTTCCCATTATGGGTAGTACCAACTCTTGCAAAAAATTTAGATGCTCCCTTAGATCTAAAATCTACATCTCTTACTTTTATAAAACTATTATCTTTCTTTGCAGTTAAAAAGACACCAACCAGTTCATTTTGTGAAGATTTTATACCCTCAGACCATGCTATTGTCTCAGCTTCGGTCTTGACATATGGATTAAGATTAGCCAAGCCCTTCTCGATCCCCTTAGTCATTTTCATTTTTTGAAATAATCCGTCATTATTGAATTTCACTTCTTCGACGCATACAGATCGTGTAAAACCACCTCCCCCAGGTAAGTCACCATTATGATAGAAGAAATATGTTTTTCCTCTAAAATCAATTATCCCCGGATGATTTGTAAAGCTCCTTCCTTCCTGCTCCATTAGAGTACCTTGATATTTCCATGGTCCCATCGGACTATTACTGGTTGAATAACCAATATGTTCCGGGATAGGTCCTCCTGCCCACAATAGATAGTAAAGATCATTACGTTTATAAAGCCATGGAGCTTCTTCATATAAGGTAGCCCTCTCCTGATTGCCATCACGTTTACCAAAGGATTCAACTGACATCGGAACATAACAAATTTGCCCTTCATAAGAAATCATATCCTCATTCAATTTCACATAATAACAATTAGGATTTCCCCAATAAAGATATGCTTGACCATCATCATCAATAAAAACTGAAGGGTCAATATCTCCATGTCCACTTTGAACTAAGGGTTTTCCTAATGGATCTATAAATGGTCCATAAGGACTATCGGCTACAGCAACTCCAACTGAAGTTTTATTTTCTTTCGTTGTAAGAGGAACATACATATAAAATTTGCCATTGCGCTCAATACATTGCGCTGCCCATGCATCTCCTTTAGCCCATGTAAAATCGGTATATGATAATACAGTACCATGATCTGTCCAGTTTACCATATCGTTTGTTGAGTATACTCTCCAGTCATTCATAGTAAACCATGTAGAGTTATCCTCATCATGCGTAGTATACAAATACACTTTGTCATTGTATACCATAGGTGCAGGATCGGCTGTATATATTGTCTGAATAATAGGGTTTTGAGATTTAGCAATAAAACTCACATTCATAAATAATATGAATAGGATAAAATATTTTTCGTAATGTTTCATTTTAGATATGTTCCTTTATAATTTTACGTTATTATTCTATTTCAAAACATCAAAATCAGATTTTAACATCTCTGATCTGTTTAAGAGATCTTTTTATTTTTCAGTCTTCGAATTAAAGTTTTGTTTACAAGTAAGTTCTATAGCTCCATCAATTAATGTATAATCCGAAATTCCAGTAAAGTTTTCTAGTTCGCCACCAAGTATGAGAAAAGGCCGATTGTCTATAACTAATTGAGTTGCTTCTCCTTTTTTCTGTATAAAAGGAGTTGTTGTTTGCCCCTTTCCAACGATGAAAAAGGAGAAGAAAAGAATAATATGAGATATATAGATCTTCATAAATACATATTATTTTTCATGGCTTAATCCGGTTAAAGTCGCTCACAAATAAAAAAGCTTATATAACAATTATTTGTTTTTCTATTTAGATTCAAGCTTAAGTAGTAAGATAGAATAATATCTGAGTGTATGGTATTCTAGTTTTTCAGGTAATTATCACATCTTCTAATTCATATTATTGTTTATCTTTTGTTGCATAAAGACCTATAGTTGTTCCAGTGAAACCACCTGCATTAGCTGTCGACAGATTTTGAGCTGAGACTCCTAAAGCTAAAAGCTGCCAGTTATTATCATCTACATTATAATAAAAATCATAATTTGTTCCATTTGAGACAACTTTCAAATCAATAGCCTGATCCTTTTGTATGGATACAATGCCCTTAGCCAATACTTTACGATCTGTGCCACTAATCTGTTCTATTTTGATCTCCTTTTCATTTTCAATCCCTTGTATTGCAAAAAATATATGATGATCTTCATCCTTGAAAAGAAGTATGCCTGCAATATCCTGATCATCTGAAGGATTAAAATACATACGGGTTGTTGAAACAAATTTATGATGCTGCATCCGACGGGCTAAAAATGCTGGTGTTTTCATCTCTGAAACTTTTACTTCTGATTCTTTCAACGAAAGATAACCTGGATTTTTTGAGAGTGAGTATAGATCTTCAGCTGAAGAGCGCAGTGTTATCCAATCAAGGCCTAACGTAGGCAGTTCAAAGTCGTCACGCCAATCAAAGTTTCCGAAAGTAACATCAGAACCCCGCGTAACACCTTCTCTTTTCAAAATCATAGAGATCACTTCATCATCTTTTGTCATATACGGATATCCATCATCACTCCACCTGACTGGGAGGATGAATGTTTCACGTCCAAGATTTTCAAATTTATTATCAATTGGTCTACAAGCCAAAAATACAGCCCACCAGTCTCCTTCTTTTGTCTGTATAAGGTCAGCATGTCCAGCACACGTAATCGGATTCGTACGATCTCCAGATAAATGTTTTTGTGTCAGAATCGGATTTTTTTCCCATGGCTTAAAGTCACCCATCGGCGTATCTCCTCTAAAAATAACTTCTGTATGATTTGGCCCTGTTCCACCTTCGGCAGCCATCAGGTAATATTTACCTTTAATTTTGTACATATGGGGTCCCTCTATCCAAATCGGTTTTTCGGCCAAATTAACTCCTCCGTTTACCAACATTTTCCAAGGGCCTATCGTTTTATCTATTTTTACATCAAATTCACGTATACGAATTGATCTGTGTCCATCATATAACTCTTTTCCATCCATGCCATCATTATTGATAATATAGGCACGTCCATTATCATCAAAGAAAAAAGAAGGATCAATACCTCCAACTTCAGGCAGATAAATAGGTTCAGACCATTTACCAAAAGGATCTTTCGTCTTTACAAAAAAGTTACCAGCCCCAACATTGGTCGTAATCATATAGTATGTCTGGTTGTGTGGATTATAGCTTATTGCCGGAGCAAATATCCCACCACTGACTTTCTGTCCTTGAAAATTCTCTAATTGGGAAGATCTATCTAAAACATGTCCTATTTGTTTCCAATTCACCAAATCCTTACTATGGAAAATTGGAACACCAGGGTAATATATAAAAGTAGAGGTTACCAAAAAATAATCTTTCCCATCAAAACATATACTCGGATCTGAGTACCATCCAGGTAGAATAGGGTTATAGAAAGAACTGTTATCCGGTAAAGGATTATTTTTATAATAATCATCTTCACCCGTATAAGTAAAGTAATCGAAGAATGCAACATATTCACCTTTGGGTATATTTCTTACCTGAGAATCGCATGAACACAGGTATGATACCATAGATATTAAAATTAAGATTCTAGACAAAGAAGAAGCACTAGCCATAGATATAAAATACTTTAGTAAATTGATCAATATATGTATAGGCTACAAATATAGAATGTGTACTTTCGTATGACTCCTGCTTTTAGACATTTGATTTCCAATTTTAGACATTTGATTACTTATTGTATCAGTAATCATAAAATTTATTGTTCTATCATCAATTCTGAAAATAGATACACCTTAATTTTGCAAAAAAGAAAAGCCTTTTTCTTTAATCAAAAAGAAAAAACATCTAATAATGCATAATATAGGACAAGAGTCCTATATATAAATAGAATTAAATTTCTGAAGGGGACTTTCCAAAATATGTCTTAAAAGCGGCGCTAAAATATTTAATACTTGAGAATCCACACATGATACTTACTTCAGTAACAGTATACTTCTTAGTCTGTAATAATTCAAAAGCATAATTTAAACGGATACCTCTAATAAAATCAACTGGAGATTGATCGGTTAATGATTTAATTTTCTTGTATAAAAGAGATGAACTGACATTCATTGCAGAAGCAAATGTATCTTTATCAAATTCAGGATTATCCATATTAGAACGGACCACTTCCACTGCTTTTTTTACAAATTTATCATTGAGTTCATTAGATAAAATTGGTTTATCTTCTTTTTCTTGGATTATCTTCAAGGCTTTTTCTCGTACAGTCTTCCGATTCAAGATAAGTGACTTAATCCGTTGTACAAGCAATGCCATATCAAACGGTTTTGTCAGATAATCATCCGCACCTAAACCTAAACCTTGTAATTCTTGGTCTCGTTCAGTTAATGCAGTAAGTAAAATAATTGGAGTATGAGATGTTTCATAAGTTGACTTTATTAAACGACAAAGTTCGAATCCATCCATATTAGGCATCATTATATCAGAAATAACTATATCCGGGAGTTTCTTCCTGATTGAGTCCCATGCTTCCATTCCGTCATTTGCGACCATTATATTATATTGTGCTTGTAAAGAGGTCTTAAGAAAGTTTTGTAAATCATTATTATCCTCTACAATTAAAATATGTTCTTTTTTCCGATCCGCGGCCTCATTCTCCAACAAACTTAAATTATTGAAATCAGTCTGAGAATCTAATACTTCTTTTAAATTATCATGAATAGTTATTGATTCTTGTAATTGCGATACTCTCTTATAAGGAATTGTTATTCTAAATGTAGAGCCTTCATTCTCTTTGCTGTCGAGAGAAATATCCCCTTGATGCATCAAAACATAGTTTTTCACTAATAATAACCCTATACCTGAACCAACCATTTTAGAGTTCACCGTATTATCTCCTCTGTAAAATTCCTTGAATAATTTATTTTTCACATTGTCTGAAATGCCCAAACCGTAATCTTTTACGTCTAATGTCCAACCTTCATTCCTGCAATCTAATTTTATTTCGACAATCCCATTTGGGTTTGAATATTTGATAGCATTGGATATGAGATTATCTACAACTTTTTCTATTTTCAGTTCGTCAACAGCAGTCATATAAGATTCTCGATTCGTAGAAAAATCCAAGCTTATATTTTGTTTTTTGGCTGCTGCTTCAAACATAGATTTACGACGAAATATTAAATTTACAATATCAGTCATAATCAGGAACACTTGGCCTTTCCCTACATCTACCTTTTGAAAATCAAGCAACTGAGTTGCAACAAAAGATAGGCGTCCGGATTGTTCTGTCGCCAGATTCAGGTAATAACGCCCTTTTTTAGACAAATTTTCTTCTTTGTTTAATTCTTCTATTGGTGCTCTAATTAAAGTCAACGAAGTACGAATGTCATGAGCAGTATTTGTAAAGAACCGTATTTTGTCCTCTGTATGTCTTTGCTTTAAACGATTTATATAAAATCGTAGAGCAAAAAATATGATTCCACAGATAAGAGCAAAAAGAATTAACTGAAACCACCATGTACCCCAAAAAGGAGGGGTAATATGTATATCTAATATACGTTCATTTATCAAATGTGAAAGTGAACTATCATACATTCTCATTCTCAGTTTAAAATCGCCACTAGGAATACTAGCATAAGTAAGGACTCGCGAATTTGATGGCAAAGTCCATTCCTCGTCAATACCTTCCATCTTCCATGAAAATTTTGAATTCACAGATTCTGTTCCAATAGAAAGAAATTCTAAGGTCAATGTATTTTGATCGTAACTAAGTGAAATTTTTTGTAGATCATCTAAAGGTGTATCGAGTTTCAATGAAGGAATATTTCGAATCGAACGTCCTGATATAATCATGTCTTGAAAGAAAATATGCCCCTCTGGCCTAGTAAATTGCACAGCCAAAGGCTCAAACATTAAAGCCCCGTTATTACTTCCCCAGATTAATTGCCCATTTTTGAGTTTAAGACACGAATTCTGATTAAAAGAAACATTAAATAAAGGAGACAAGGAGGAGTATATAAGTATGCTCTTATCTGTAGGATTAAATCTACATAATCCATTCTCTGTACCTAACCATAGGTAACCATCCTGAAACAAGATACTATTTACATAATTAGAGGGAAGACCTGATTTCGTTGTAAATTTCTCAATTGATTTATCTTTTATATTAAAACGAAGTAATCCATCTCCACATGTACATAGCCAAATATCCCCATTAATGACTAAAGCATCATGCAACAAATACCCATCCAATAGAGTCTGAGTTTCCGCTGTCTCTTTATTCAATAAACATAATCCATAGGTACATGCTAATAGCATTTGTTTGGGGGATAGCTCTGCAAAAGCATAAACCGGTAAGTATGGATATACTTTGAATCGATTTTCTTTTTCAATATAACAGAAGGTATCACCAAGAGGGCTTCCCATCCACAGATCACCTTCACTATCTTTAAATATATCGAATATAAAATTGTTCGTTAATGGAGAATTTGCTTCTTCTTTGGAATAATGCATTTTTTCTTTTCCTGTTTTTCCATCTATTACATAAACTCCTGATGAATAAGTTCCACACCAGACATTCCCCTTATTATCTTCACACAGAGATAGAAAGACTTGGGCTTGTTCCTGCTTATTGTCGAAATATGTCTTCCATTTATTTGAATTTACATCCCAACAACTAATCCCATTATTTGTTGCAAACCAAATATTTCCATTTCTATCTTCAATTATTTTATTTACAACATTGTTGTTTAAGGAGTTACTATTATTCATTTGATGAACAATCTGAACTATATTAGTTGACTTTTGATCAAAGTATGACAATCCACCACTAAATGTAGAAACCCACACGCGTTTATTTTGGTCACAAAAAATATCATAAACTCCATTTCCTTTTAATGACAAAGGATTATCAGAATTTTCTTTATAGATATTTAGAACCTTATTTCCATTTTTTGTCAACTCCCAAATTCCCTGTCCGTCGATTCCTATGAGAATAGTTGAATCTGAGTTTGCTTCAATCGCTTGAATTGGCTGTTTAGGAAACGTTTTAATAGGCAGTGGAGAAAAAATCCCCTCAGTTATATCGTAGGTAAAGACTCCATCTGAAGTAGTGCCACACCATAACTTATTTGTCTTTTTATCATAGTAAAGTTCTGTAAATTTTAAGAGAGATTCGGCGACATACTTATAGATATGTTTGCCATCTATTGTATTGGCATTTATAAGCCAAATACCTCCCGGCTCAATTGCGAAGAAGTTATTATTGTCACGCCAGATAACATTCTGTACTTCTGTCAAATGCCCCTGCTCTACCCCTGACAATATTCCTTTTTGATATTTATATAGTCCTATTGTTGTAGAGATAAATAAATAATCTTTTCCCTTTATAAGAATATTATTTAATACCAGATGATTATTCTTTAGAGGTTTTCTAATATCTATCAATAGTTCAAACTTATCGGATAAAGCATTATAACAAAAAATCTGACCATTATTCGTAAAGGCCAAAAGCATATCATTATCATATACAAGTTTTACAGAAATAACATCTGCTGTTTCATAAGGAAGTTGATAGATATGGTAATCATCACCGGAAAGCCTTAAAATCCCTGTTTTCGATGAAGCCCAGATAAATCCATCCTTATCTTTACAAACTGATGCAACTTCCCTCATATTAATACTATGAGTAGTATTAATATCATAAAATTTTACATTTGATGGGTATACAGCCAGTACAAAAACACTAACTATAATTAATAAAATGATCTTCATTGTAAAGTTGGGAACTCCTTATATAATCAGAGTGTCAAATTTTCTATATATTTTTCTGGTATGCTAAATTCCTCCTTATTCAAATCGGAATACAAATCTAATAAAAATCTTTGTAGATAACTATTTTCTACATTAATCAATATTATGTCCTAGAGAAAGGATTTATAAAAATAGCGGGCCCATTTTGTGGACTCCGCTATTCTATAAGGAAACCAAATGTGCAGTCTAATAATCTATTTTGTATAAATTTTGATATATTATCTTATAAATTATACAATGATATTGAAAGAAATTACAATGTCAACATCATTATTTTCCAGACAAACCATCTGCAAATCCTGCATAAACAGGTTTACGATTATAATTTAGACTCCAAAGACCAATAGGTTCTCCTTTTCGCCAATAACTATTCTCTGCGTCCGGGCTATCAGTCGGGCTCCAGTGTGTAATACCATATTGCTGGTTAACCGGAATTATTTCAAAGTATTTCTTTACAATAAACTTGTAGAATTCGGACATTCGTAATTGTTGTTCGTATGTAAGATCCACTGTTTTTATAGCCTTACCTTCAGCATCTAAAATACCCATATCCAATTCTGAAATTTTAACTAGCTTCCCAGAAGCTGCAAGCAATTGATACATCTTTACAATACACTCTTCTTGTTTCTTTTGTTTGTCAGAATCCATATTGTATGATACATGCATTTGTGTACCAATACCATCAATTTTTGTCACACCATCCGATTCCCAGTATTCTACCATCTTAATAATACCTTTACATTTAGCATTATTATTATATGTAGCTTCCAGATTATAATCGTTAATGAAGAGCTTCAAATCGTCGCCTCCATATTGGCGCGCAAATTTGATAACGGTACGTGCATATTCTTTTCCAAGATAATCTTGCCAATAAAAATTGTTTTTAGCATCTTCAGCCGAAGCTGTAGCTGCGGATTTTAATTCATTTGTATTTCCATCAGACATCGGCTCATTTACCACATCCCACGATTTTACATATCCGTTACATGCTTCCATCATCCCTTTTATCCAAGTTTCCATGGCATTAGTAAGAACTTCTTTCTTTTCTTCTGGGGTTAGTGGAATACTATTTCCAGATTCTTCTCGATATAAAGATAAATCATCCATCCAAATTGTACCGGCATATGCACCAAAACTAAATAAAAAACGAGTAGCTCCATCTCCTGTAACCTTGGTCTGAAGAGTGATCTCTTGCCAGTCTGTTGTAATGTTTATGGCAGGGAAGTCTCCACGCCCCAAATATCCATCTGGTTTTTGAAAAGCAGCACTAATACTTCCATTATTGCTTCCTTTGATTTTTAGATTTAAATAATAAGTTTCTCCTTCGATTAAAGCTCCTGAAAAATCATAACCAGCTTGTGCTTCCCAAGAATTTACAGCTGAAGGATTAACTATTTTATGTCCTTTCGTACCATTATAGCCTTCTCCAGCAACGACTGTACGAGTAGAATTATTGCCCCACCCCATAAGAGCAGCACCATCTTCAAAATCACTTTGAACTACATATTTTTTAGTTATTACCGTATTTCCACCATCTGGATTTAAACGACAGAGAGTTATATCATCTATATTTATCGTTCCGGCATATGTACCATAATTAAAGAGAAAGCGTGCAGCATTTTCTCCTGTAACAACTACTTCAAGCGACTTTTCTTCCCATTCTGTAGTAATATCAAATGCGGGAAAATCGCCACATCCTTTATACCCATCAGGATTCTGTAAAGATGCTGATATACTTCCCCCCTTACTACCTTTAACTTTAAAGTCCAAAACATATGTAGCGCCTACCTCTAAAGGTGCAGCAAAATCATAAGCTATTTGCGCTTCCCATGAATTGACTACCGAGGGATTAGTAAACCAAAAAGAATAACCATCACCGTCCTTCGTTCTTCCATTAGTTGAATTATTACCCCAACCACCCCAACCATCTATACCTGATTCAAAGGTCGAATTAGTAATTACACTTTGATCTAAAGTAGGAGTACTTGATCCGGGAATCTTTTTATCTGCAATCAGTCCGTTCAGGTATTTATTATTTTGCTGTGCATGCCAACATAAAGTATGTCCATAGACAGTAAGCCCAGTATTCTGAGCTGCATCTACAAATTTTGTTACCTGAGAGAAATCCATCGAACCATTATCACTCACACAAGAGCCATACTTCATTGCATTACCAGCTGTCAGCTCATCGAAATTGGAGCAAGCCAAACTATATACCAATCCTTTAGCTAGAAAATCGCTTACAGTAATACCTGTTCCCATCTTAAAGTTTGGATTTGCACCACGATCTACGTATGTTTTCAGCGCATCGTAAGCGTTCAGGTATTCATATAATGCTATATCTTCCGGCTTATCGGTTTTAAAGTCGGTTTTAAATTCGTCTGCACAAGATACTAATATAATACTGGCTACAATAGCCAATAAAAACTTATTATAATATTTCATATTCATCTTAATTTAACCGATTTAGTCTACTTTATAGGAAGGAGTAAACCATTCCGCTGTAATATCACGGGTTTGAACTACTAAAGTATCTTTGGTCGCATATTGCTTCACGCCAAAATCTACATTGTACTCCAGATACATTACATTGCGATCTTTGTTTCCCCAACTATTTTTATCACCATTTTTTACAAATTTGCCCGAACCACTAGCTGTATATCCCTCTGTAGTGGATGAAATAGTACATTCGTTATTATCGTTGAAGTTCAATAATAAATTACATGTTAGCGTCTTAACTATAGATGATCCATCATTACCTGTAACTGAAACAGATGTACTTATCGGATAGTTAGCTGTTTTCAATCCAGCAGTTGTTACACTACAAATTTCATCATCCTCAACATATTGTTTACGTCGTATATTAGTAGAAGTAACGCCATTCTCTGTTATATGATCTATACCACGACGTAAATATTTTGCGTGCCATTGATTTATGAATTTCAAACAATATAGAACGTAATCTTGAGGTTGAATATCCCATGCTTCAGAATAAGTTCTTGGAGCTCCTTCTATTAATTGACGACCAGTCAATATACGATCAGCATTTTGCACTTTTGTCATCAGCAAAGGAATTACATATGTTTTTTCCATTGCCTTCGGATCGGCGAAGAACGCATCCTGTAACTGAACACCAACAGCACCCATCAATTTATGATCCAATATAATTTGGTTACCATCCAATGTATAGTAATTAGACGGCATAGATGTTACTGCGCTACCATTCTCAAAAAAGAGTTTATCACATAAATTGTTATCAACGACAAAATCGATACTGATTTTATTTTTGTTTGTATATACACCACCCATAGTCGCATATATTTCGCAACGATGTTCATTATCTAGACTTGTATCATAAGTATCGTCTCCAAGGACAATAGTTCGTACTGGGTATTGATAAGCAAAATATACAGAAGTTCCTCCTTCATAGTCAGGGAATTCAACATCTTGATTTTCGCAAGATGTAACCAGTGTGGTTAGAACTCCAACTAACAATATGGATAATAATTTAGACAGTTTCATATTTTTCAATATTTAGCATTTTATAATTCTTAATTTACCAACCCTGATTCTGTTGTAGATTACTCCATTTCAGAATTTCTTCATAAGGAACTGGTCCATAATACATATAATCCTTGTAACTTCTATTTTCTACATTGATTCTAGTGTATTTCAACGTACCGTTATCTTGTTTATCTATCTGCATACCTTGCGCTGTTTCATTTATATTAGCTTTCCAACGTCGCAAATCCCAAAAACGACGATTTTCGAAACAAAGTTCAAGACGACGCTCGTTACGTATTAGTTCTCGCATTTTGACTTGATCATTTTTAATACTTTCCAAATAAGCATCACCATTACTCGTTCCTACACCAGCACGAGCACGAATTGCTTTAATTACATCATAAGCACTATAATTCTGATTACCACTATTAGTTGGCCCCCAAGCCTCATTAGCAGCCTCAGCATATGCTAAAAATATCTCAGTAAAACGAATACGTACAGGGTAATGGAATTGAGCTGTATTATACGATGGATTAGGATTACAATCGTCGCGTAACAACTTACGCAAATAATAGCCAGTGCGAGTAGATGTATTCTCGTTGTTTAAACCATCAATATTAGGCTTATCATCAAGGCTATAAGTTCCTGTAATGATTTCCGTATTACTAGTCCCATACTTAGTACCATTGTATATGATATAATTGCTTAAACGAGGATCACGGTTTGCATATGGATTATCACTAGAATATCCACTATTTGAAGCATCCGAAATTGGATATCCATTAGCCATAGGGAAAGCATCTACTAAATTCTGAGTAGGATTTATACGTCCGCTACCGTACAAAGACGGAGGATAATTACTTTTCTCTTGTGAAAGCCCCATAGCATAGTCCTCCGTACTATTATCTTTATCTCCCCTCCAAAGAATTTCTTTAGGAACTGCTCCCGAACCAAGCGATTGAATTTCAGATTTATTCATATACCATGTTCCTCCTGTAGGGTCCAAACCTGCTACTCCGTTGATACGATTTAGAACAATTGCAGCATAATTTGCAGCATCTGCCCATTCTACAGTAGTTCCTTCATTATATGCCGGGCTAGCCGCAAGCAGTGCGACTTGACTTTGAATTGCTTCCGCTATCCGGGCTGTTATGCGACCTCTTATATGCGTACCATTTACGCGATTATAATCACCAGCATTCGTTACTCCTATAGATTTATATTTAGCCGGAATGTCTGCATCTTTAATATCATTATAATCAAGAGGCAGGAGTTCTATAGCTTTTGCTATATCATCAAATATTTGATCTACACATTCTTGGAATGTATTTCTAGGAACATTGAAAAAAGAATCAATATTTTCGGCTGTAGTTATATTAGGTATACCAAGCAATTTACCATCTGCCGTCCAACCTCCATGAGCCATCAACAAATAATACATATTCAATGCACGAAGGCCATAAGCCTCACCTTTCAAACGATCACAATACATAGTATGCACATTCGCGTCTTTAGCCCAAGCTACTTTATCTGCATTATCTATAAAAAGATTCAGATACTGAATAGCAGCTCTACGACTTTGCCACTGTGACATTGGGTCATTATTAGCAGCCCATGAACCTGTTGCCATATTTACATAACTACTTTTCATATCGTTAGTTACTGCATCATCTGTAGCAATATCTGTTTCAGACTTGCTCTGATAAGGAAGCATAGCATAGGCATATCCTAAAATACCTTGTGCATAAGCAGGTTCATTGTACATGGCATCCATATTACGGTTGTTTTCTAAAGCTGGAGAAAACATGTCCTCACATGATGTAAACAGAGGTATAATAACTAAAAGTTTTATTATATTTTTCATTATTTTCATACTGTTGCATTTAAAATATTAGAATTCAGCTTTTACACCTATATTGTAGTATCTAGTCTGAGGTGCACTACCTACACTCATTTCCATATGTTTACGTTCTTTTGAAATAGTCAACAAATTAGCCCCACTTACATATGCTGAAAGTCCATGTATGAAAGTATTCCGAAGTATATATTTGGGAAGATCATATGTAATCTGTAATTTGGCCAGATCGAAACGATCAGTTTTATACATCCAGAAATCGGAAGTCTGGAAATTATTACTTCCGCTCTGTGTTGTCAGACGAGGATAAGTAGCAGTGTTTTTTGTATCTTCCGTCCAACGATTACGCACAATAGCCGAATATTTGCTATCTCCATATACCCAGTAATAGGAACTATTCTTCACACCATAGGCTCCAAAATTTCCAGTAGCCAAAGCAAAAAAAGTAAAGTCTTTCCATTTAGCTGTAAGGTTTATACCTAAAGTGAAAGGAGATCCATACCAACCACCCTTACCAAGAAATACTTGATCATGATTATCGATAATACCATCATTATTCTGATCAATATATTTTATGTCACCAGGTCTTATCGTACCTCCAAATGTCTGCTCCGGAGAATTATCTATTTCTTCCTGACTCTGAAATAATCCATCGCTTTTTAATCCCCAAATACCATCAACAGCTTGCCCTTGGGTTTTTTCGTATGCAAATTCTTTAATTTCACTACGTTTGGTAGCTTTAGTATCATAGTAAGTTCCTGCGACACCTAATGTAAAATCCACATCTCCTATATGCTTGTTTAGATTTATATTAAAGTCAAAACCAACACGTTTATCATTGTTAGAATTCATATAAGGAACAAATGAAGCTTCCGGATAGCCTGTAGCAAAGTAATTAGGGAAAAGTGCATTTGGTGTTATGACACGTCCTTCAGTGGAATTAATAAAAAATGAAGCATCTGCTGTAAGCAATTTCTGCCACAAAGAAGTTCTTAAATTAATAGAGAATTCTTTACGTTTAATAAATGTCAAATCTTCGTTTTCTCCACGAAATGATTTTGTATATCGCTCCAAACTTCCATCGTACCAACTCCAACCATAGTCTTGTGACCAAATAGATTTATACATATAATAATCTGCTATGTCAATATCTTGATGAAGGATACTACCTGAAAAGCTCAACATTAGGTCATCTACTGCATTAGAGCCAGATAGAAAGCTCTCTTTTCCCAATCTCCATCCTAATGTAAGTGAAGGGGAGAATGCATTTCGATGTCCCTCAGCCAATTTAGCTGAATATATTTCGGAAGCTCCAAAATCAGCATAGTATTTGTTTTGGAAGTTATATCCCAATTGTAAAGCCAAATTTGCATTACAAATCCGATGGTACTCTGCCGATAAGGTTTGTTGATAACCAGAAGCTATCAACATAGCCGAAACATTATGATCTGTATCAAATGTCTTCTTATAATCAAATTGTCCGGAAAAAGCAATAGTCTGCTTATCGGTACTTTCACTTACATTTTGAATTCCAGGCTTTTCATCATTGTTATATTTCGTCATATTAACAATAACATCTTTACCGTTGTAATTTGACCACGTAGGCATATAAGCTGAGTATGTATTATCAAATGAGGTAGTATAAGCAGTTGCATAGTCTACTGCAAACTTAGTATGAAATGATAACCCATCAAGCATCCTATTCAAATCAATGTCTATACCTGTATCGAATTGAAATTGACGACTAGTCCATTTGCTGCTTCCAGCCGCATAATAGTCAGCGAATATATTGGTCTGATCAGTCTGTTTACCTCCAAGAAAATATTTTCCATCAATAATATTACTTGTGCTATTCACTAAATCCCAAGCAGATAAAGCATTAGGGTCAATGTAACTTAAAGGAATTAATGCTGCTACACGGTTTGGTCTAAAAGTAGATGCTGCCTCCCAATAGTCACCTTTTGCACTTTTAGAATCATAGAAAGTAGCATTGGCATTAATGTAGGCATTAATAGAATTGCTAATCATCACATCTACATTACCTCGTACATTCAAACGACTAATGCTATTATTTTTCGCTTCACCGAACTTAAATAAATCATCCTGATGATAATAGCCTATATTGCTATAGAAATGAGCACGCTTTCCACCTCCTGAAATTTCAGCTGTTACATCTGATCGATTATATGCCTTCTTTAGATATTCAGATGAATAAAAGCTCATATTCGGATATCGAAATGGATTTTCTCCCGAAGCATAGTTGTAAATATCTGTTTCGCTATAAAGAGATGATAACCCATCGTTTGCTCGAGCTTCATTGTAGAGTGTCATATATTCTGCGGAGCCTAAGTATTCCGGATAACTTTTTGATACATAAAATCCAGTATTACCCCATACACTAAGACTTAAACCTTCTGTTTTTCCTCTTTTTGTAGTTATATAAATAGCACCTTTAGCAGCACGGCTACCATAAAGGACTACAGCTTGAGCACCTTTCAGAAAGGTAATCTGTTCTATCTCGGTAGGTTGGACATTATTAGCATCACGAGGAATACCGTCTACTAATACTAGATATCCGGCATTATCACTATCCATCCCCCATAAAGAATTACCGTTCCATCCTCCAATATACCCTTGCATATTGTCTAAACTATATGTATTATAGTTCTTCTTGGTCAGTTCCTCCATATTAATTACGGAAACGCCCCCAAGTAGGTCACTTTGCGCCATTTTTCGAAATGCGACCTGCACCAACGTTTTTTTCTCACTGCTCAACGAATCAGTTTCATTTTCGGAAACAGTTTGTGCATTCACTATAAAAGGTGAGAGGACAAACATGGTACATAAAATGAATTTTATCTGTATATATTTCATCATTTATTCGTTTATAATTACACTTCTGTTTGCTCTACTTGGACTACCAACCAGGGTTTTGACCAAATTCAGGATACAAGTATACATCATCATCCGGCAAAGGAAACCAATAATGTTTTGTACCTAAAACACGTGTCAGAATAACCTCTTCTCTGAAGTTAGACACTCTTGCATCTTTCGGATCATTATTCTTAAAAAAGTCCAGACTCTCTACCCTATTAAATTCTTGAGAAGTTTTTGTTGTATATGGATACTCCGTCAATAATAACCAGCGTTGTAAATCATTGAAGCGAAATCCTTCAAAAGAAAGCTCTACAGCTCGCTCCCTGCGTATCTCATCTATAAATTTACGAGAATCAGCAGCATAAGATTCAGCAACGTGTCCAGCTCCTACACGGTCTCGAAGTGTATTTATCGCTTCTTTTGCTGTTTTTGAGAAATTTGAAGATTTAGCTGTCGCTCCTCCAAATGCCGCACATGCTTCTGCATACATCAGGTAAATATCGGCTAAGCGCATATAAGGTAAATAACAGTGAAGATTTCCTCCCCAATCATAAGTTCTATCATATTCATTACAAGTATGCGGAACTAGCTTCTGAATAAAATAACCAGTGCGGCTAGCATTAGCTACCGGTCTCATAGCACCGCCTGTGTAAAGGCTGCAATAACGCAGATATTCCATATCGGCAGGCATCGCACTATTCACATATTTAAACCCATCGAATACAATATCATGATAAAAACGAGGATCTCTATCTTTGAAAGGATAGTTAGGATCAAAACCAGAGTTAGGGTCATCCAACGGAAGTCCGTTAGCCATACCATATAAGTTTACATAATTAGCCGTAGGCTGATGGATAACATTATCATGCGATACCAGATTTGCAACTTTTGGACCGAAAACCTTCGATGTATTCCAGTTACTACCATTAGCATCTGGAGATGGGCCACGGAAAATAGCTTCTACAGAACCCGGCATCAACCAATTTTGACGAGTGGTATAAAAAATATCTGAAAAAGATGACTTAGCCCCAGCAGCTCTTTCATGATCATATATATTCTTATAATTAAATTCGGCCAATGCATACTGAGTGCTCCCTGCTTCTATTAAGCTAAGTAGTTCACCAAAAGCCTCCGCTGCTTTTTTGCAATACTCCTGATCATAATTATATGTTTGAGTACCTCCGGTTTGCGGACCATTTTTCATCAAAGGACTACCAGCCCATAAATAGTTCTTACCTAGGTATCCTAATGCCATAATCTTGTTTATACGTAATTGGTTTTTACCAACTGTATTCTTACCAACATTAGTATTGTCCCAGTCAACAGGGAGCAGATCGGCAGCCTTTCTAAAATCGGCAGCAGCTTTGTCAGCACATTCTTGATAGCTTAATCTTGGTAATGTTAAAGATCCGGTTGCGTCTAGTATTTGATCTACATAAGGTAAACCTCCAAAATACGCCATCAATTCGAAATGCCACCAAGCTCTAAAGAAATACAATTGTCCTTCTATAAGATCCTTTTCTTCTTGCGTAGCAGTTGTCAACTTATCTAAATTAGCAAGTCCTTCGTTGGTCTTACTTATGCAATACCAAGCATGAGGCCATAATGAATGATCAAATTTATTTGTTGACGTAGAACTACTTCCACTTTTAAAAAGCCAATTACCAGTCGTCTGCCACGCACGGAAATTTCCGAGATCAGCTTGGTGAGTCATACGGCTATCAGCTTCAGGATTGAATATTTCATCATCGCCCCAATTCCAAGAAGGACACCAGTTACATTTTTCCTTATCAGGAATACAGTTATAAATTTCTTCTATGTACCCCTGAAAATTCATAAAGTTCTTAAAGGCATCTTCTCCCGATACAGTAGAATTAGGTTCCTTATCCAAATAATCTTCGCAAGAAACTAAACTCATCCCCAGTATCAAGAATAAGAAACCACTCCATAAAAAAGTTTTATATGTTCTTTTCATCATCTTCAATATTATAATGTGAATTTAATACCCATGTTATAGCGTTTCACTGTAGGATAAGCACCTAAGAAGCCTGCCCCCGAAAGATTGGCTTCGCGATCATCGGGCATTCTTGTCCATATCCAAAGGTTGTTTCCATTAAGATATATTTTCAGGTTATTGATCCCCAGTTTTTTAATCCATCCATTGGTGAAAGTGTAAGCCACTTCTGCATTTTTCAACCGAATATAAGATCCGTCGTACAAGAACTGTGTTCCTGAATTATAACTTGGGCTGGAAGACCAACGTGGAACTACAACATCGGCTGAAGTATTTTCTTTAGACCACCAACTACCCATATCGTATACTGTATTCAATTTATTACCAAAACTAGTTAATGTAACGTCACGTGTTACATTAGTTACGCCATAGAACTGAACAAATGCACTAAATCCTTTCCAATCGAAACCAATAGTAGCATTAAACGTATTTTGTGGGGTACTGGAATATTGATAAGGTACCTGATCTTTGTTGTCGATCACACCATCTCCATTAAAGTCTATAATATAATAATCACCTGGTAATTTCTGCGAGTCGTTTGTATCATGACGGGTACTACCATATAGTTGATCGTATGTATTAACATATCCATCATCTATATAGGAGGTGTATTGTCCTATACTATATCCGGTCGCTTTTTGATAAGCAGGTCTTAAAGCTTGATCATCTTTTTGTAGAATCTTGTTCTTAGCATGTGTCATACTAAAATTACTCCAAAGTCTCATTTGATTAGGCAGGGTTTTGCTTATACGCAATTCTAACTCATAACCATTTGTCCTAACTTTACCCATATTAGCAGTCGGAGGAGTTGCTCCTAAATAAGAAGGGACGGAACGATCATCTCCCCAAACAAGAATATCTCTCCGTTCGTCACGGAAGATATCTACACTACCAATAAACAAACCATCCAAGAATGAATAATCAGCACCTACATTCAATTTCTTTACAGTTTCCCACTTAACATCCATATTCCCAAGTGCCGATTTCCGATACCAAGTATATGGACTTGCTGTTTGGTTGAGGTCTATAGTAGTGTTACCACCATAAGCCCACTGAGTCATATATAACCATCGTCTGGCCGAATCAAATCTGTTGCCACCTAAATTATCATCTCCGATTTCTCCATAAGAAGCTCTTAGTTTGAGCATGTCTATGAACTTCAAATTTTCCATAAACCGTTCTCCACTAACCATCCAACCAATAGCTCCAGAATTGAAGAATGCGAAACGATTTTCTTTACTGAATTTATCAGATCCATTGTATGCTCCATTATACTCAATGAAATATTTATCAGCATAATCGTAAGTAGTACGAAAAGCCCAGTCTTCACGATAAATAGGCATTACACTACCTTGAGCCTCTTCCTGACGGCTAAATACACCCATTGCTGTGATGTTATGGCTTCCAAATTTACGCCCCCAATTCAACTGTGCCTGATAATAAAGATTTCGTACGGTAGCATTGTTATTGACACTTCCTCCAGAAGTAGACCAATTAACACCTTGCATCCAGTCAAATTTATTGTTGGCATCATAGTTGTTTTGATAATATACAAGACCTGTTTCCGGATCTATCCATTTTCCTTGTGCACTATTATAAAGGTCATTAATACCTCGTTCGTATTCAACAAAAGTATTATCCCATGCAATAGTAGCACGTGCGGTCAAACCTTTTGTGATAAACTTTAAATCCTGCTCTAAAGTAAAATCCGTATTGATACGTGTTGTGGTTGTCTGCATTGTTCCTCCTAAAGAAAGATTGGACGCAGAATTTGTTACATTCGAAATACTTGGATAATATCCCCAAGAACCGTCTGAATATTTAGGAAGGAACACATCTGGCGCTATATTATAAGCTCCAGACCATTGCTGAGCCACAGCCCAAGTAGAATTATCCGTCTGTCCCCATGGTGTTTTCTTTATACCAGTCGAGCCAGCCAAATTCACTTTAAACACAGTAGTATTTGTAATCTGAAAATCAAGATTACTACGAACATTTATTCGATCATATCCATACCCTGCATTATAATTACGCCCATTATCAAAAACACGGAAAAGGTCACCTTCATGTACATAGTCTGCAGATGCAAAATATTTTACGTATTTAGTTCCTCCCGAAACGTTGATATTTGCATTATAAGACATGGCTGCATCTTTAAAAAGCTCATCCTGCCAGTCAACATTCGGGTAACGCTCCCTCTGTTCTATCGAAGTCTGATTACGATAGTTGTCAATAAAAGACTGAGGTTTAATATACTCCCAAGAACTAGGAGTCAGAGCCAACTCATGCTCAATAGCGACATTACGTGCGACTAGAGCATCGTAAGAATCGAGCTTATTTGGTAATTTCGAAGGTGTTTTTAATGTAGCATTGAATCCAACATCAATCTTCGCACTACCTTCCGAACCTCGTTTCGTTGTAATAAGTATAACCCCATTTGCTCCTTTTACCCCATATACTGCTGTAGCAGAAGCATCCTTCAGTACAGAGATAGATTCAACAGAACTGACATCAATAGAATTCATAGGTCGCTCAATTCCATCTACCAGAACCAAGGGATCGCTATTATTCCAAGAACTGGCACCACGAATTACAATCTTCGGCTCTTCCTCCCCTGGCATACCTGTACTCTGCGTTGTAATTACACCTGGAAGGTTACCTGTTAAAGCAGCACCAATATCTGAAATACCGGCAGCACGTTCTAGAACCTTACCGGTTGTCTGCGTAATGGCACCTACTATACTAGCTTTTTTTTGTTGCCCGTATCCTACAACAACAACTTCATCTAAAATAGCGTTATTTTCTTGCAGAACTATTGTAATATCCTTTTTCCCTTCGATATTTACTTCTTGTGTTGTCATTCCGATAAAAGAAACTATAATCGTTTTTATTCCACTGGGAACAATCACTGAAAAATTTCCATCGAAATCCGAAATAGCTCCTATTGTAGAGTTCCCCTTTAGTGTAATATTAGCACCGATAAGAGGTTCTCCTTTTTCATCTACAACGTTTCCTTTTAGTCCGTTTTCTTTCTGCGCATATACCGTTAAGCATGTCAGTAGTAGAAACAAGCATATACCAGGAATTTTCCAAACTCGCTTTATTTCATTTTTCATTACTATTAGTTTAATACAATTAATAATTTAATTATCATAATATGGCTGATCCTGATTGACAGAAATTTATCAACTATCATTAAAGGTTATCTTCATAAGTTAAATATTTTAAGTTAACAAGATTATCTATGAGATACTTCCATAGAAAGAATGATCAGAGTACGAGGTCAACAATTTTTTTAGTTATTAAAATGGTTATTAAGTGGTTATATTTTATGTATTAGATTATGTTACTTTGTGCCATCCATAAAATGCTTATGTTTAACAATTTGACATATGCTTCGAACTGTTTACAAAAATAGGATGAGCCTTTTTGGTCGACTCCCGTTTTTAGATATTTTATTCCTCTTTTTAGATATATTCGAAAAGTGATATTTATATGTAAATTACATACTTTTATATCTGATTGGATAGGTATTGAAT
>NZ_JAEPKU010000070.1 GCF_016652235.1 Dysgonomonas sp. Marseille-P4677 | reverse complement strand
GATTAAGCTTATAATGGAAAGTGAGCAACTCACACCATCAGCATTTGCAGATAAACTGCAATTAGGTCGGGCTGTGATATCGCATATATTAAATGGGCGTAACAACCCCAGCTTAGATGTGGTGGCGCGGATATTATCCCATATGAAAAATATTAATCCAGATTGGCTGATAACAGGAAATGGCAATATGTATAAATCGTCGGAACAAGCTGTAAAGAGTTCGACAATTCCGCAAGCATCAATGAATAATTATCCGCCTAATCAAAACCAACCGGATTTATTCTCTCAGAATTACGTATCTCCTCCTGTTGCGCAGCAAGAGCCTGAATATCGCAAGGAAATTATAGTTGAGCAGCCTGTAAAATCGAATGAAGATTCTTTGAATCAAACAGTTGTATATCAAAAATTACCTGAGCGTAAAATAAGTAAAATAATTATTTATTACACAGATAATACATTTGAAACATTTGATGCCAATAATAAGCCATTATAAAAATAATTTTCTTCCAACATTTAATATAAAAGCGATAATCCTTCATAAAAGATTACCGCTTTTTATCATTTAAATAAAATAGTTAAACTTTATTATTCAACTTTTTTGAGTTCTACAGTAAAATGCCTTAATAAGTCTGCTTCCCATACAATTTTAAGTCCTTTGGTAATTGATTCGCGACGATTATATATATTTTTTAATGCAGCAGCTACTACATTCATATGATTATCTGTATATACGCGCCTCGGAATTGCTAATCGCAATAGATCTAAACCATCAAATCTATTCTCTCGTGTTATCGGATCTCTATCAGCCAGAATATAACCTATCTCACAACCTCTGATGCCAGCCTCCAGATATAGTTCGACAGTTAGTGTTTGAGCCGGGAATTGTTCTCTAGGTACATGTGTCAGTACTTTTGTTGCATCTACAAATATGGCATGACCTCCGGCCGGACGTTGATATGGAATTCCATATTCATCGAGCTTTTTTCCTAAATATTCAACTTGTTTGATACGGCTTTCCAAATTATCAAATTCTGTATTTTCATCAAGTCCTATAGCTAATGCATTCATGTCTCGTCCATTCATACCACCATATGTTGTGAAGCCTTCATAAGCGATTCCTTTTACCTTAGCAGCGTCATACCATTCTTTGAGATTAGTTGCTATAAAACCGCCCATATTCACAATAGCATCTTTCTTGGCACTCATGGTCATGGCATCGGCATAAGAAAAGATCTCAAGACATATTTCTTTTATAGTTCTCTTTTCAAATCCCTTTTCGCGCGTTTTGATGAAGTAGGCATTTTCTGCAAAACGAGCCGAATCGAATATGATACGTTTTCCGTATTTATTCGCTAGAATTCTTGTTTCACGAAGGTTTGCCATTGATACAGGTTGCCCACCGCAAGTGTTATTAGTGATAGTAACGATTATAAAAGGTATTCGATCACCATATTCTTTTAAAGCTGCTTCCAGTTTTTTTATATCTACATTTCCCTTAAATGGTATTTCCAGCTGGGTGTTCTTAGCTTCATCTATTGTACAATCTAAAGCAATGGCCCCTCTGGACTCAATATGCCCCTTTGTGGTATCGAAATGAGAATTCCCCGGGCATACATCGCCTTCTTTTATCAAACATGAAAATAAGACGTTCTCAGCAGCTCTTCCCTGATGGGTGGGCAGTACATAATCGAAGCCGGTGATACGAGTGATCATATCTTTCATATTATAATAAGATGACGCTCCTGCATAACTTTCATCACCTAGCATCATTGCAGACCATTGTCGGTCACTCATAGCTCCTGTACCGGAATCTGTTATGAGATCTATATATACTTGTTCAGATTTGAGTTGAAATACATTGTTTTTAGCTTCATTGATCCACGTCTCCCGTTCTTCGCGGGTACTTTTTCGAATGGGTTCAATCATTTTGATTTTCCACGATTCAGCGAATGGTAATTCCATATTGTATATTTAAGTTATTGTAATTAAGAGTATAGAAAGATATTTAATGATACGTTTTTTACGATCATGATAAATAGTAGTTCTACTTATAAATAATGATTAAATAAGTAATTTTTTTATCAAAGAGTGAAGATAAAATGGTCTCGATCCTTTATATTGAGGAAAATAAGGGTGAATAATGTATTTTTGTAACCAAAATCCATCATATAAGACCATTTACAGGTTAGTATTGTATCATAAAGATATAAAAAAATCCTGTCATAATTATATTCTATCCTGATTTTCTAATAAGGTCAAACTTTACTAACTTTGTACCTGAATAAATTTACATCACTAAAAGACTTAGGTAAATGAAAAAAATGCTGGATTTAGTTGTTTCCGATAACAGCCAACTAAACCATAACTATTGCCTCATTAAACTAACTACCACAGACAATACCCTTCTACCGGATATGCTCCCCGGACAATTTGTAGAAGTAAGAATTGATGGTTCGTCTACTACATATCTAAGACGTCCTATTTCTGTAAATTTTGTAGATAAGGAGAAAAATGAACTGTGGCTATTGGTTCAGGTAATTGGAGACGGTACAAGAAAGATGTGTGAGTATAGAAAGGGAGATATAGTGAATCTGCTATTGCCATTAGGCAACACATTTTCAATTCCTGCACAAAATACTTCACAAGAACTGCTTCTAATTGGCGGAGGGGTTGGTACTGCTCCGATGCTTTATTTGGGTGCTTGTCTGAAAGAAAAAGGATTTAATCCCAAATTTTTGTTGGGAGCGCGATCAAAGAACGATCTGCTCCAATTAGATGAATTTGCTAAGTATGGAGAAGTATATTGTACTACTGAAGATGGAAGTTTTGGGGAAAAGGGATATGTTACTAATCATTCGGTACTGAAAAACACTCGTTTTTCTTCAATTTATACCTGTGGGCCTAAGCCTATGATGGTAGCTGTGGCAAGGTATGCTAATGATAATAAAATAAACTGTGAGGTATCGCTCGAAAACATGATGGCATGCGGGTTTGGCGTATGTTTGTGTTGTGTAGAAAAGACTCGCGAAGGGAATATTTGTGTGTGTACAGAGGGTCCCGTATTTAATATAGAAAAGTTGACATGGATAAACTAGGTGTAAACATCGGTAAACTACATTTGAAGAACCCCGTAATGACAGCTTCGGGTACTTTTGGCTATGGAAAAGAGTATGTAGACTTTATTGACCTGTCGCGAATAGGTGGTATATTTGTTAAGGGGACTACCATTCGGGATCGGCAAGGGAATGATTATCCGCGTATGGCAGAAACTCCTTCAGGCATGTTAAACGCTGTGGGACTGCAAAATAAGGGTGTTGATTACTTCGTTTCGAATATTTATCCCGAAATAAAAGACTTTGATACAAATGTTATTGTTAATGTATCAGGGTCCACTATCGAAGATTATGTAGAATGTAGTGAAAAACTAGTTGGATTAGATAAAATTCCAGCTATTGAACTTAATATCTCCTGTCCTAATGTCAAAGAAGGTGGAATGGCTTTTGGAACATCTGCCTGTTCGGCCGGAGATGTAACTAGAGCAGTTAGAAAAGTCTGGGATAAGACCCTTATTGTGAAATTATCGCCTAACGTAACTGATATTACTGAAATAGCCAGAGCTGTAGAAGCAGAAGGAGCAGATTCTGTGTCTCTGATAAATACATTATTGGGAATGGCTGTTGATATAAACAAAAGGAAGCCGGTATTATCAACAGTTACAGGAGGACTTTCGGGGCCATGTGTAAAGCCTATAGCTTTGCGGATGGTATGGCAGACTTATAATGCGGTAAAAATTCCGATTATAGGTATGGGCGGAATATCTTGTTGGCAAGACGCCATCGAATTTATTCTTGCCGGATCATCAGCAATCCAAATAGGAACACATAACTTTATAGATCCTACAATATCGTTGAAGGTTGTTGACGGAATTGCTGAATATTTAGATAAAAACAATTTAGATTCAGTAAATGAATTAATTGGAGCATTACAAGTGTGATTCGATAAAAGAAGATATTGGAGAGACGACTCAACTTTGAGTCGTCTTTTTTTGTTTATATAGAAATACTTTTTGTTTAAAATAATATAAAATTTGCAAATAAATCTTTGATTTATAACGAAATCTTATGTTATATCAGATAAAAGAAATTAATTTCGTTTTATATGCGTAAAGTATTAGTAATCTTAATAATAGTTTGTAGTCATGGGACTTTAATAGCCCAGGGTTCGTTTGTATCGGATTCGACGAAGATTGCAAAAAAGAATGTATTCAGCCGTTTGATTGAATATTTTGAAAAATCGAACGAAGTAAATAATGATAAGCGTTTCGACTTCTCAATAATAGGTGGCCCCCATTATTCTAGCGATACTAAATTGGGGTTAGGATTAGTTGCATCAGGTTTATATCGTCTAGATAGGGAAGATTTGAGTATGTCTCCTTCGAATGTATCTCTGTATGGTGATATTACGACAACAGGGGCTTATGTTATTGGTATAAGTGGAAATACTTTATTCCCTAAATTGAAATATAGGATTGATGCCGATATGTATTTTTCATACAAACCAAGCAGATATTGGGGGATTGGATATGATGCGGGGCGTAAAGATTATTATTCTGAGTTTGATAATTTAACAACAGAAATAAAATTTGATTTCTTGAAAAAAATAACAAAGGATACTTATCTCGGAATCATAACGAACTTTAGAAATGTAAAAGGGAAAGATTTCGATGATATCAGTCTTTTGAATGGAGAATCGGATAAATCAACTGCTATTGGAGGTGGACTTATTTTTTCATACGATTCGCGTGATTTCATCCCTAATCCATATTCCGGGTTTTATCTAAAATTGGAACAGATTTTCTATCCTAAATTTCTTGGTAGTACTTATAATTTTAATAAATCTGAGTTTATATTCCGTTATTATCGCCAGCTATGGAAAGGTGCTGTTGTTGCTTACGATCTTCAAGGAATTTTTAACAATGGAGATGCTTCGTGGAATATGCTGGCATTGACTGGTGATTCGCATCAAATGCGAGGATATTACATAGGACAATACCGGGATAAAAAAATGATACAAACACAGGTTGAATTGAGACAAAAAATATATAGACGGAGTGGTGCAGTAGTGTGGGCCGGAGCAGGAAACGTTTTTCCTAAATTTTCTGCTTTCGATTGGAAACATACTTTGCCCACATTTGGAATAGGATATCGTTGGGAATTTAAAAACAGAGTCAATGTTCGTTTAGATTATGGTATAGGAAAAGGGCAATCGGCTTTTTACTTTAATATAAACGAGGCATTTTAGGTTATCAGACAATCATGGAATTAAAAAAACATTTGGACGGTTTTATAACCAGTCCTAAGAAACTATTTATACTTTTAATTATAGTAAATATTATTCCTAACGTAGGATTGGTGTTTACAGAGCCTCTAACCAGCATGGGTAAGTTACTTTTGATACTCTTTCCCTTGGGTGTTTACTGTATTGTTTTTACAATATCTAAAAATATAGGATTGATACAGTTGTTGTTATTTCCTCTATTGGTGCTGCATGCTTTTCAGATAGTGGTGTTTTATCTTTTTGGTGAAGACGTCATAGCTGTAGATATGTTTTTGAACGTCGTAACTACCAATATGACAGAAGCCGGCGAGGTTTTAAATAGTATAATCGCCTCTGTTGTATTTGTTATAGTTATTTATATTCCGACCATAATTATTGCATTTCTAGCCACTAAAAGAAAGGTTTTTATGGATGGTGCAATTCGTAAAAAAATATTCTTTTCGGGAATCGCCATTTTAATCTTTTCGTATGCATTAAGCTATACGGCAAAGAATAAAGATACAAATACCTTTACCTTGCATCAGGATGTTTATCCTGTCAATGTTCTATATAATCTTGACTTTGCCATACATAAGTGGAAGCGTAGTAGCCAATATCAAGAGACATCCAGAGACTTTACATTCAATGCATATAAAGAGAAAAATGCAGATGAAAGAGAAATATATGTTCTGATTATAGGCGAAACCAGTCGTGCTGAAAATTGGGGACTTTATGGATATGAACGGAATACTACTCCTCATCTTTCGCAAGATAGTAATATTGTGTTTTTCAAAGACGCTATAACACAGTCTAATACAACACACAAAAGCGTACCTATTATTATGTCTACGGCATCGGCCGAGGATTATAATATTATTTATCATCAGAAAAGTATAATAGAGGCATTTAAAGAGGTTGGATTTACCACAGTTTTTATTTCAAACCAGTCAGCGAATCACACATTTACAGATTATTTTGCACAAGAAGCGGATTATTTGGAGTATTACAGACATTTCAATGATAAAACTAATAATCTTGATGAAATATTGCTGCCGAAATTGAAACACTATATTGATTCTATATCCGGTAACTTATTTGTTGTGCTTCATACATATGGTTCACATTTTAACTATAAAGAGCGCTATCCGGAAGATTTTGCAGTGTTTACACCCGATAACATAAAAGAAATAAAAAGATCGGAAAAAGATGTATTAGTAAACGCATATGACAATACTATTCTCTATACTGATCATTTTTTACATACTGTCTTACAATTACTTACAGAAACGGGTGCATGTTCCTCATTATTTTATGCTTCTGATCATGGTGAAGATATTTTAGATGATAATCGCGAGCGTTTTTTACATGCATCTCCCAATCCTACATTTTATCAATTGAAAATTCCAATGTTTATATGGTTCTCTGATCAATATAAAGAAAACTATCCGGTGGATGTTATTAATGCTATCAATAATAGCACAAAACCGGTAGCTACAAACGCTGCTTTCCATACAATATTGGATATGGCTCATATTTATAGCAATTATTTCGATACAGATCTTTCGTTGGTCAGTAAGAATTTCAAAATAAAAAAAAGAATGTATCTGAACGATCATGACGAGCCTATTTTCTTTTATAATGCAGGCCTTAAAAAAGAAGACAAGATTATGATCGAAAAACGTAAAATGTATTATTAATATTAAAATCAGGAGGATTTATGACTAGATTGAAGAATAACATAAAAATTATAAGTTTAATATATTTACTTTCTATATCAAATATTTACGCTCAAAAAGAGATAGTAGAGCCTATCAATTATGGAGATATGAGTCATTGGATGGTACGGCAGATTAAAGAATCGAAAATAATCGGAGGACAAACTAAATATTTATATGAAATAGTGAAAGGTGATACGCTAAAAGACGTAGCTTATAAGAATACAGTATCTCCTTGGGCCGTTTCGTCTGTACTGGCTAAAGTGAAAGGAATAACCAAAACAAGTATTACTGTATTTCCCGAAAAAAGAGATAATGATTATTGTGCTCGTTTAGAGACTCGTATAGAGAAGTGTACGGTGCTAGGACTCTTTGATATCAATGTGTTAGCGAGTGGTACTATTTTTTTAGGAGAAATGCTGGAGCCTATAAAAGATACAAATAACCCCCAATCGAAACTTGTTACCGGTATTCCATTTACTAAGCACCCCAAAGCTCTGCAATATGACTATAAAGTGACTACAGGAGGTAATTGCATTCAGTCTACAGGCTTTAGTAAGCAGAAAAAGTTGGATCGGAAGGATATGGCAGAAGTACAAATTCTTTTGCAGAACAGATGGGAGGACGCCGATGGAAATATCTATGCTAAACGTGTGGCTACAGGTTGGGAACGCTTTGGGCAATCGGTAGATAGCTGGCAAAACAATCATAGATTGGAATTACATTACGGAGATATTTCTACCAAGAGTTTTTATGCTGAGTATATGGAGTTAAAAAGCGGAGAACAGGCTTATTACACCCGTAACAGTAAAGGGAAAATGGTACCCATACACGAAGTTACATGGGCACTACCAAACGAAAAAATTACTCATCTGATTTTACAGTTTTCATCTAGCAACGGTGGGGCGTATACAGGAAGTACAGATAGTAAGTTTTGGATAGATAATGTTAAATTAGTATATTAATAAAAAAACGCTGCAAAAGATTTTCGCAGCGTTTTTTTATTTTATTTTCAATGTCTTATTGTTTTATATAACCAACAGCTTGAACAAGAGCAACTTCTTGTTTATCTGTTAATTTCATCACATTATGCAAATCGGGACGGGTAAATGACCCGCGAGCAACCGCACCCAAACCTACAGATGAGCAATATAGATATACATTTTGGATAGAGAATCCTGCATCCATAAGGCCTGCATCGCGGCTATTTTTATCCAGATTAATTACATATATAAGAGACAATGACGCATTATTGGAAATATTGGGCTGCCCTAGAGCAGTTCTGAAATCGCCCTTCTCCTTTAATATAAGCTTATTTTCTTTGGCGTCATAAAAATATATCCCATCACTAAACATCACATATACATCTACTTCCTGTCTATTTTGAGATGACGGAACTGTGCGTTTATCCTCCCTGTTGAAGCCATAAGCGGCCCAAAGCAAATCGGACAAAGTTTGGGCAGGTAGATCCTTTTTTTCAAAATTACGATTCGATTGCCGATCATTTAGTGCGTCCATCAAAGGTTTGCCTCCAGTCCTTGTAGGTGGTACTAATTGTATATCCTGAGCTGTCACATAACCTACCAGACATAATAAAACAATAACAAATAATCCTTTTTTCATAATTCAAATATTATTTAAATTTTAACACTAACAAAAATAGAAATAAAAGCAACTAATACCTTTATTTAGCTATGACATATGTTGTTTTTTAAGTAAAATTCACAACATAAAATATGAATGAATAGATGATTTAGTAAATTATTTTCAGCATTATATCCTATATTTGCAGATTAAATAAGTATCTATGGCCTTATTTTCTTAATGTATTAATATATACGATGCGAAAATTATTAATTGTTTTTATATTTTTTATGGGTATTGCACAATTAGCTAATTCCCAAAATAATATCTCACAACCGCAAATCATACTAAGTGACTCTGCTCAGGTAAGTTTACTTACGAACGCGCCTTGGGATGAAGCTGTGTATTCCTTATTTGGACACACTTCAGTTCGAGTGAATGACCCTGCACAAAATATCGATTATGTATTCAATTTTGGCATATTTAATATTAATAAGAAAAATTTCATACTTCTTTTTATAAAAGGTGAAACCGATTATATGGTGGCTAATTTCCCTTATCGATATTATATTGAGGAACAGCAAGAAAGAGGTGTGGGTGTAGTAGAACAGATTTTTAATCTCACTCAGGAGGAAAAGCAAAATATGTTTGATGCTTTTATGACTAATACACTGCTCGAAAACCGTGTATATCGTTATAATTACTTTTATGATAATTGTTCTACTCGTCCACGTGATATTATTGAAAAAAATATAAAAGGAAATATAAAATATACTCCGACAAATAAGGAACAGACATACAGAGACTTGGTTAAAGAATGTGTTCGTGTACAGCCTTGGGTAGAGTTTGGTATAGATCTAGTTATAGGGGCTGAAGCCGATAAAACTATTACAGACAGGCAAAAAGATTTTTTACCTGAATATCTGATGAATGCTTATCAAGGAGCAACAATTCAGGGTGATAGTATACAACGAAATATGTTGATTTCAACTACAACAATATTGAAACCAACACCTTTTAAAGATAAATTTCCGATAACACCTCTTTATGGAGGACTAATATTATTGATTATAACCATTCTTGTCTCTTATTTTTCTTATAAGAAAAGATGGTTTGCCCTAGGGAAAACGTTTGATACTTTGTTATTCTTTGTCGCAGGTATCTCCGGTTTTATAATTTTCTTTCTAATGTATTTTTCGGAGCATCCATGTACCAATCCAAACTGGAATATAGTATGGCTTAACCCACTTCAAATCATAGTTGCTTTGTTATTCTTTGTAAAATCATTATCAAAGTGCATTTATTATTATCATTTTATTAACTTTGTGGCACTTTTGGCATTCCTTTTGGCATGGTGTTTGATACCACAACAATTAGATATAGCCTTTATTCCGTATATTTTATCCTTAGGTTTAAGATCAGGAATGAATATTATGCAACAAAGAAAAACAAAGAGAAAAGCTGATTATAGCTTACCAAGAACGAGATGATAAGAATAATAACCTCTTTAGTCGCAGTACTAACAATTACATCTGTTCATGCACAAACCACTGTGCGTGAAACGCCAAAGTTGGTTATTGGTATCACTATCGATCAACTTAGAGGCGATTATCTCGAATTATTCCAGAATACATTTACCGAAAAAGGATTTAAACGCCTGCTCAATGAAGGATTGGTGTATCAGAATATAAGATTCGATATTCCTAATCTGGATGATGCTTCCGCTATTGCTACCATATACACAGGTACAACCCCTTTTTATCATGGTATTGTGGGGAATAAGAAATATTTGGCTTTCAAGCAACAAGAGATTTCTACATTTTCAGACCCTTCATATTTGGGTAATTACACACAGGATAACGTTTCTCCCTTAGCTCTAAAAGCATCTACAATAACCGATGAATTGAAAGATGCATCGCGTGGGGCTTCAGATGTATATTCTTTTGCACCTCAGATATCACAAGCCCTGATCACAGCCGGACAGAAAGGTAATACAGCCTATTGGATCGATGATTATACAGGAAAGTGGGCTTCTACAACCTATTATAAAAACTTCTATTGGACAGTTGATCAGGACAATCGTAGCGGAGCCGATTTTTCGGTAAAAGCATGGGGGATGCAATGGACTCCTCTGCTTAGTGTAAAAGATTATAAAGCGTTCCCGTATATGCAAAATATGACTTCGTTCATGCATAATATGGGTACTGACAAAGCGACATATATTAAGGCTAAGCAAACACCGGCTGTGAATGAAAATGTACGAAATACAGCGGTAAAAGTTTTGACAAAAGCTGATTTAGGAAAACGTACCAGTCCCGATTTTCTTTCTCTAACCTTTTATGCAGGGAACTTTTCAAGTATATCTGATTACTCATTTGAAATACAGGACACCTACGCTAGATTAGATAGAGAGATAGGTATTTTGCTTGATGAAATAGATAAAACTGTTGGATTAAAGAACACCCTTATTTTTGTAACATCTACAGGATATTACAATTCAAATGAATCAGCCTTTAAGGGAGAACAGAATGTACCGGACAATAAGTTCTATGTCAATCGTTGCGAAGCCTTACTAAATATGTATCTTATGGCCATATATGGCAAAGATAACAAATGGGTGGATAAGTTCTATAATGGGCAGATCTATCTTAATAAGGAGCTGATTAAACAAAAAGAAATATCATTACAAGAGATTCAGGATAAAGCAGCTGAATTTGTATCTGAATTTACAGGAGTGCAAGAGGTTTATACTTCTTATCAAATACAACATGGCCAATGGAATCCTGTAATGGAATACTACAGAAATGGTTATACTAAAGAAACTTGTGGAGATCTTTTTGTCGAACTGCAACCGGGATATAAGATCGTAAATGAACAAGATCCTAACTTTAAAGAAAAACAGGTTCGCAACAATGCTGTAGTTTGTCCTGTTATATTTTTCGGAAATGGTATTAAGCCGGAAAAAATAAAAAGAACTATAAAAGCAACCGAAATAGCTCCTACAGTATCATATATTATGCGAATTCGATCGCCCAATGCAGCTAGGGAGCAAGCATTATCGGAATTATTATAGTACAATTAGAATGAATATTAGAAAAAAATAAAAACTTAAATATATGGGATTCGCTGATATTTTATCATCATTATTTGGAAACAAAGCTCAACGTGACTCAAAAGAAGTTAGTCCGTATGTAGAGCGCATTAAAGCCGTATATCCGTCAATAGAAAAGCTTTCTCATGACGAATTGCGTGCCAAAACAATTGAAATAAAGCAACAGATTCAAGATTATGTTGCAACAGAACAAAATAAGATTGCCGAATTAAAAGCAAGTGTAGAAACGCTTGAAATAGATAAGCGTGAAGAAGTTTGGGCTGAAGTAGATAAATTAGAAAAGGAAATAACAGAAAAATACGAAGAAATACTTGAAAAGGTTATGCCTGAAGTATTTTCAATTGTAAAAGATACAGCACGCCGATTCACTCAAAACGAAGAAATTGTTGTTACTGCAACAGAATTTGATAAATTATTGGCCGAAACACACGATTTTGTCGATATAGATGGTGATAAGGCTATATATTACAACCATTGGGTAGCCGGAGGTAATGAAATTGTATGGGATATGATTCATTACGATGTACAGTTATTTGGAGGGGTTGTGCTTCATAAAGGTAAAATTGCCGAGATGGCTACAGGGGAAGGTAAAACATTGGTAGGTACACTTCCTGTCTTTCTTAATGCTCTTACGGGTAATGGTGTACATGTGGTAACAGTAAATGATTACCTTGCAAAACGTGACTCGGAATGGATGGGACCTATTTATATGTTCAACGGACTTTCTGTAGACTGTATAGATAAACATCAACCTAACTCGGAAGGTCGTCGTCAGGCATATCAGGCTGATATTACATTTGGTACAAACAATGAGTTTGGTTTCGACTACCTACGTGACAATATGGCAATTAATCCTTCAGATCTTGTACAACGCAAACATAATTATGCAATTGTGGACGAGGTTGACTCTGTATTGATTGACGATGCACGTACGCCATTGATTATTTCTGGTCCTATACCAAGAGGCGAACAACAATTGTTTGAAGAATTTCGTCCTCGTGTAGAGATTATTGTAAAAGCACAAAGAGATCTTTGTACGAAATTATTAGCTGAAGCAAAAGCTAAAATGGCTTCAGAAGATAAGAAAGAGCAAGAAGAAGGTAGCTTATTACTTTACCGATCATTTAAAGGACTTCCTAAAAATAAACCACTCATTAAATTTTTGAGTGAACCAGGTATCAAGGCCTCGATGCTGAAAACCGAAGAGCATTATATGGCAGAACAGATGCGTAATATGCATATTGTTACTGATGATCTGTATTTTGTTATTGATGAAAAAAACAACAGCATCGAATTAACAGATAAAGGTATAGATTTACTTACCGGTAATTCGGATGACCCATTGTTCTTTGTATTACCTGATATTGGTTCACAACTTTCCGAATTAGAGAATCAATCATTAAACGATAGTCAAAAAGCTGAGAAAAAAGACGAATTGATGCAAAGCTATTCCATCAAATCGGAACGTGTACACACAGTCAATCAATTACTTAAAGCATACGCTTTGTTCGAAAAAGATGATGAGTATGTAGTAATGGATAATAAAGTAATGATTGTAGACGAGCAAACAGGCCGTATAATGGATGGTCGTCGTTACTCGGATGGATTACATCAGGCTATAGAAGCAAAAGAACGTGTAAAAGTAGAAGCTGCTACACAAACATTTGCAACGATTACGCTACAGAATTATTTCCGTATGTACCACAAGCTTTCGGGTATGACAGGTACAGCAGAAACAGAAGCTGGAGAGTTGTGGAATATCTACAAATTGGATGTAGTTGTCATCCCTACAAACAGGCCGATTGCTCGTAAGGATATGAATGACCGTATCTATAAGACTAAACGTGAAAAATATACAGCGGTCATACAAGAAATAGAAAAACTGGTAGAAGAAGGTCGTGCCGTACTTGTTGGTACTACTTCGGTAGAAATATCAGAACTTCTTAGTAAGATGCTTACTATGCGTAAGATCAAACATAATGTACTGAATGCTAAATTACACCAACGTGAAGCCGAAGTAGTGGCATTAGCCGGACAGGCCGGAGCTGTTACTATCGCAACCAATATGGCGGGTCGTGGTACGGATATCAAACTGGCTCCTAGTGTAAAAGAAGCCGGAGGTTTAGCAATTATTGGTACAGAAAGACATGAGTCTCGACGTGTAGACCGTCAGCTTCGAGGTCGTGCTGGACGTCAGGGAGACCCGGGTTCTTCGGTATTTTACATCTCGTTAGAAGATGATTTAATGCGTTTGTTCGCATCGGAGCGTATTGCTGGTATGATGGACCGCATGGGCTTCAAAGAAGGCGAAATGCTTGAGCATAACATGCTGAGTAAGTCAGTAGAACGTGCGCAGAAGAAGGTTGAAGAAAATAACTTTGGTATCCGTAAACGCTTGTTGGAATATGACGATGTTATGAATTCGCAACGTGAAGTTATTTACAAACGTCGTCGCCATGCTTTGATGGGTGAACGTATCGGAATCGATATTATAAATATGTTCTATGATACAGCTGTCAACCTTGTAGAGCAATATGCTGATAATCTTGATTATGAAGGATTGAAGATAGATTTGCTTCGTGTCCTTGCTATTGAAATGCCATTCGATGAACCTACTTTCCGTTCGATGAAATCGGATACAATGGTAGATAAGATTTATGATAAAGCCGTACAGAACTTCAAACTCAAAATGGATCGCCTAGCTGAAATAGCTAATCCGGTTATAAAACAAGTGTTTGAAGAACAAGGAGATAAATTTGAGAATATATTAATTCCTATTACTGACGGAAAGCGTGTATACAACATTTCTTGTAACCTGAAAGAAGCATACGACAGTCAATCTAAAGATATTATCAAATCGTTTGAAAAAGCAATTGTACTCCATACTATCGACGAAGAATGGAAAGAGCATCTACGCGAAATGGATGAACTTCGTCATTCGGTGCAGAATGCAAGTTATGAGCAGAAAGATCCGTTATTGATCTACAAGTTAGAATCATTTACTCTGTTCAAATCGATGCTTAATGGTGTCAATAGTAAGGCTGTAACAATTCTTATGCGTGGTCAGATACCTGTACGTGAGCCAGAACAAGTACGTCAGGCCGCTCCTGAACAAAAAACAGATTATAGCCGTTATCGTACAGAAAAGAGTGACGTGGATGGAGAAGCTACTCAACAACGTGCTCCGCAACAAGGTCCCGACCGTCCAAAAATTTCTCCGGTACATGTAGATAAAAAACCCGGACGCAACGATCCTTGTTTTTGTGGAAGCGGTAAAAAATATAAAAACTGTCACGGAAAAGACGAATAATTCCTTGATTGTATAATTGTAAGAAAAGCCTGATGTAGACTAAATTCATCAGGCTTTTTTGCATCATTATATTTTCTTAATACAAACAAAATTTGTATCTTAGCATGTTTTTTAAACACTAGAAAATACCTTAATCAAAAGGTACTTCACAAATATTTGAGAATAAAAATTTTATCTTAAAATAATGGCAGAAGCAGAGGACAGAATTATTAAGATCAACATCGAAGACGAGATGAAATCGGCCTACATTGACTATTCAATGTCGGTTATTGTATCAAGGGCCTTACCTGATGTAAGGGATGGCTTCAAACCCGTTCACCGCCGTATCCTTTTTGGTATGAGCGAACTAGGAAATGCATCTAATAAACCGCATAAAAAGTCAGCGAGAATAGTAGGGGAAGTATTAGGTAAGTATCACCCACATGGTGACTCATCTGTATATTTCGCTATGATACGTATGGCTCAGGAATGGAGTATGCGTTATTTGTTAGTAGACGGACAAGGTAATATGGGTAGTGTTGATGGTGATATGCCTGCTGCCATGCGTTATACAGAGGCTAGATTGAGCCGTTTGGCAGAAGAAATGTTGAAAGATATCGACAAAGAAACAGTCGATTTTCAATTAAACTTCGATGATACTTTGAAAGAGCCTACTGTTCTACCAACTCGCATACCGAATCTTCTTATTAATGGTGCTTCCGGTATTGCTGTAGGTATGGCTACAAATATGGCTCCTCATAATATGACGGAGTCTATCAATGCGATTATTGCTTATATCGAAAATAATGACATCGATACTGCTGGGTTGATGCAGTATATCAAAGCCCCAGATTTTCCTTCTGGTGGATTTATATATGGTTATCAAGGTGTTACTGATGCTTTTGAAACCGGTCGCGGACGCATTGTTATGCGTGGACGTGCAGAAATAGAGATGGAAGGTAATCACGAAAAAATTGTTATTACCGAGATTCCGTATTTAGTTAATAAAGCTGAACTAATAAAGCACATAGCAGATCTTGTCGGTGAAAAGAGACTGGAAGGCATCAGCAATGTAAATGATGAGTCGGATCGTCAAGGTATGCGTATTGTTGTTGATATAAAACGCGATGCAAATGCAAATGTTGTCTTAAATAAATTATATAAGCTTACAGCACTTCAATCTTCGTTTAGTGTAAATAATATTGCTCTTGTTAAAGGGCGTCCTAGAGTTCTGACTCTCAAGGATATGATTTCTTTGTTTGTAGAGCATCGAATCGATGTCGTAATTCGTAGAACTACCTATGATCTACGTAAAGCAGAAGAACGTGCGCATATTCTGGAAGGATTGATTATTGCGTCAGATAACATAGATGAAGTTATTGCTATTATCAGAGCCTCTAAGTCTCCACAGGAAGCGATAGATAGTTTGATGAGTAAGTTTCAATTGTCAGAAATTCAAGCTCGTGCGATTGTTGAGATGCGTCTAAGACAATTGACCGGTCTGGAGCAGGATAAGTTACGCAATGAGTATGAAGAAATATTGAAACTGATTGCTTACTTAAATGAGATTCTTGCTAATGAAGACCTTCGTATGAAGGTTATTACTGATGAATTGATTGAAGTAAGAGATAAATACGGAGATAAGCGTCGTACTGAGATTGTATATGCTTCTGAAGAATTAAATCCTGAGGATTTTTATGCAAATGATGAAATGATTATTACTATTTCTCATTTGGGCTATATCAAACGTACTCCTCTATCTGAATTTAGAGCTCAAAATAGAGGTGGAGTGGGAGCTAAGGGCTCAGAAACACGTGATGCAGACTTCATTGAGCATATATATCCGGCATCAATGCACAATTACATGTTGCTTTTTACCCAAAAAGGCAAATGTTTTTGGTTGCGTGTATTTGATATTCCGGAAGGAACTAAGAGTTCAAAAGGAAGAGCTATACAAAATCTGTTAAATATAGAGTCGGATGATAAAGTAACAGCTTTTGTAAGAGTAAGAGGTTTCAGCGATACAGAATTTATAAACAGTCATTATCTCATATTCTGTACTAAACAGGGAGTAATAAAGAAAACAAGACTGGAAGCTTATTCTCGTCCTCGTCAAAATGGGGTAAACGCTATTACTATACGTGAAGATGATAGAGTGATAGAAGTACTTATGACAGATGGGAATAGCGAGATATTATTAGCTAATAGAAATGGCCGGGCAATTCGTTTCAATGAGAAAGATGTCCGTGAGATGGGGCGTACAGCAACAGGTGTTCGAGGCATGCGTATCGATGAAGACGGGCAGGATGAAATCATTGGTATGTTAGCGATGTCGAAAGAAGCACAGGCTAATGAGACTATAATGGTTGTATCGGAGCAAGGATATGGAAAACGTACCAATCTGAATGAAAAAGATGATGATGGTAATGATATTATCGATGAAAACGGAGATATTGTGCCTGTATATCGTATAACTAGTAGAGGTGGAAAAGGTGTTAAGACTCTTAATATTACGGATAAAACAGGTAAGCTAGTTTCGATAAATAGTGTGACTGACGATAACGATTTAATGATTATTAACAAGTCTGGCATTACAATTCGTCTAAAAGTTTCGGATATTCGCACTATGGGAAGGGCTACTCAAGGAGTTAGGCTCATCAATTTGGGTAAAAGAAACGATCAAATTGCTTCTATTTGTAAGGTTGAATCAGAGACAGAATCAGAGGATATTGAAGATGTAGAAATCCTCGACAACGATATAGATAATACAAACGGTACAGACTCGAACGAATAAAATAATTTTAAAAATAAGTGATTTATGAAACGTATATTATTAGTAACATCATTATGCTTGCTTACAGGCCTTTCATTCGCTCAGAAAAAAGCAGTGAAAGATGCTAAAAATGCGATGAAAAGTAGTGTTTCGGAGGCGAGGGAGCTTATTAAGCCGGCGCTAACAGATCCAGAAACTACTAATGATCCCGAAACTTGGAAACTTGCCGGAGATATTGAATTCAAAGCCTTTGACGATGAACGTACTTTGGAAATGCAAAAGGAAATAACAGGAAAAGGTGGAAATGAGGAAGCTATGTATATTGGTTTGTACAATATGTATGATCCATACATTAAAGCTGATGAATTAGGCGAAGTACCTGATGAAAAAGGAAAAGTGAAAAATAAAGTTAGAAAGGATATTGTGAAAAATATGAGAGACGGCCATAGATTCTATATAAATGGTGGTGTTTTTTACAATGATAAACAAGATTATAAGAAAGCAGCTGATTTCTTCGAAAGATATTGGGAACTTCCTACATTAGCAATGTTTGCAGATTCTCAGGCTGATTTTAACTTGCAAGATACAACTTATCAAACTATTAAGTATTATGCAATTATCAGCTCAATACAATCTAAAGATCATCCACGTTCAATAAAGCTATTGAAAAAGATAATCGCTGAGCCATATATTCAAAATAGTACATATAAAGAAAGTGACGTTTACGAATTACTAGCTAGTGAATATCAACAAGCAGAAGATAGTGTTTCATACGTAACTACATTACGTCAAGGCGCAGAGAAATTCCCTAAAAATAAATATTTTACACCAAATTTGATTAATGAGTTTATCAGAGGAGGAAAAACTAATGAGGCTCTTGCATATCTGGACCAGGCTATAGCTAACGATCCTAGCAATACTTGTGATTTGATGAGTGTTAAAGCTTCATTATATTCAGAACAAAAAGATTATGCAAGTGCAGAGCCTGCATATGAAAAAGCACTGGCTGCTGATGCTAACTGTGAGAGAGCATTGGAAGGTTTAGGAGTACTTTATGTACTGAAAGCTCAGGATATGAAAGAAAAAGCCGGCCAATCTACAAATAGAAGAGAGCAGGCCGAAATGGATAAAGAAACTTCAGAATTATATATAAAATCGCTACCGTATTTAGAAAAATATCGCGATATTTTGAAAGCAAGAGGTGCTGACAGTCTTGATTTAAGACCAGCATTGATGAAGCTTCAGAATGTATATTACAATTTGAGTTTACTCAATATTGATAAATCAAAAGAATTAGATGCTATAGATAAGGATCTTAATGCTTTATAAATTATTTGAGTATATATAAAACAAAAAGCCTGTAGATATTTCTACAGGCTTTTTTATTTGTCTTTTATACAATTATGTTAATTTTAATTTAATATTTTAGAGCAAGTGCTTAGAATGTAATTGTGTAATAGAAGATATTGTCTATAACTATTCCATAAAAAACTTTGGAGTCCAATTATGTAGAAAATGTCAAAATTGGGTAAAAGAACTAGATAGTACAGAAGAAACTATTCGTCTATATTTTGCTTTAAAGGAAAGAAATATAAAACCTCACATAGAGAAATTTGACGGTTATAAAACTGTTGATATAGCCATTCCTTCCGCAAAAATTAATATTGAAGTTGATGGGCAACACCATAATTACAGTTATAAACAGGCTCTAGCTGATTTAAAAAGAACTTATTATTCTTTTGAAAAAGGATATTTTACTCTAAGAATACCAAACTCTTTATTAAAAGAAGAAAATAAAACGTTTGATGAAGCTATTAATTATATTGAAAAATTCATTAAATAAAACAGACTCTAGATAAGTACGTAAAAATTGAGTATTTTTGTAGGAAAGAATTAGTATTAATGTATATTAAAATAATAGCATAGATCTTACCAATACAATTTGTTATATAATTATTATTATGTTTAATTGTATAAATAGATTATTATTTTAGAGCTTAGCTACTTGCCTACATATGGAACATTTTGAAAACGACGATCAATTCCAAGGATTACGAGTGAATAAAGGAATATCAGAACAACCTACAGTAAATCCTTATTTAAATAATTTCAAAAAATTTAAACGTAAAGTATATACTGTTTCAGAATACGTCGAAGGTATTTTGAAGGGAAATATTTCTATTCTTGGGCAGGCTGTAACATTAATTGAAAGTTCTAAACAAGAACATCAGATTATAGCACAAGAAGTTATTGAGAAATGTCTGCCTTATACCGGAAATTCTGTTCGTATAGGTATAACTGGTGTCCCTGGCGCTGGAAAAAGTACTTCAATAGACTCTTTTGGGATGCATATTCTAAAAGGAGGCAATAAACTTGCCGTATTGGCAATAGATCCATCTAGCGAAGTCAGTCGCGGTAGTATTTTAGGAGATAAAACACGTATGGAGCGACTTTCTATAGAAAAGAATGCCTTCATTCGTCCCTCCCCTTCAGCTGGTTCTCTTGGTGGAGTTGCTCGTAAAACACGAGAAACAATTATATTATGTGAAGCTGCTGGTTTTAATCGTATTATAGTCGAAACGGTTGGTGTTGGTCAATCAGAAACTGCTGTACATTCAATGGTAGACTTCTTTCTTCTTATCCAATTAGCAGGAACTGGAGATGAATTACAAGGTATAAAACGAGGAATAATGGAAATGGCTGATGGTATAGTAATAAATAAAGCAGATGGAAATAATGTTGAGAAGTCTCGTTTAGCTCAGTCACACTTCCAAAATGCTCTTCATTTGTTCCCCCTACCCGATTCTGGCTGGGCACCTAAGGTTCTTACTTATTCAGGATATTACGAAATTGGTATTGAAGAAGTATTAAGTATGATTGATGAATATATTGATTTTGTCAAAAAGAATGGATTTTTTGAGTATAGACGTAATACCCAATCGAGATTCTGGATGTATGAAACAATAAATGAAAGATTGAAAAGCAACTTTTATAATAATGCACAAGTACAAGAACAATTAAAGACTCTTGAGCAAGATGTGCTTAATTCTAAAATAAGTTCGTTTGCTGCTGCAAATAAAGTTTTAGAGTCATACTTAAAATATTTATAATATAGTTAGCAAAAAAACTATATGTATTATATTATTAGTCTTTTAAGGCCTTATTTTCTCTCAGAATTAATTATATTTGTACACATTAATTAGAATAATAATTTCAATATTGAATTAACATAAAATAAAATCATGGAAAAACCATATGCTATTGGAATCGATATCGGTGGAACTAACTCTGTTTTTGGTGTAGTCGACAAACGTGGACACATTATTAATCAAGGATCAATCAAAACTGGCACATACAAAGAAATCAACGAATATGTAGCTCATCTTTCAGAAGGTGTTCAGGAAATAATAGACCAAGTCGGTGGCTCCGGTAATATTAAAGGAATCGGGGTTGGTGCGCCTAATGGTAATTATTTTACTGGTTGTATTGAATTTGCGCCAAATTTACCTTGGAAAGGAGTAATTCCTTTAGCTCAAATGCTTACTGATAGATTAAATATTCCTGTGGCTCTTACCAATGATGCTAATGCTGCTGCTATTGGAGAAATGACTTATGGTGCAGCTCGAGGAATGAAAGATTTCATCGTGATAACTCTTGGTACAGGTGTTGGTAGTGGTATCGTAGTAAATGGTCAATTGGTATACGGACATGATGGTTTTGCCGGTGAATTGGGACATACAACAGCTATTCGTGAAGGACGTCAATGTGGTTGCGGAAAGAAAGGTTGTTTAGAAACGTATAGTTCGGCAACCGGAGTAGCCCGTACAGCTAGAGAATACCTTGAAACAAGAAAAGATCCAAGTTTATTAAGAGAACTGAATCCTCAAGAAATAACGTCGAAAGATGTTTATGATGCTGCTGTAAAAGGAGATAAACTGGCTAAAGAAATATTCGAATATACAGGCCAGATATTAGGTGAATCATTTGCTGATTTTGTAGCATTCTCAAGTCCTGAGGCTATTATATTATTTGGTGGACTAATTAAAGCCGGTAAGTTAATTTTCGATCCGGTTCGTAAACATATGGAAGAAAATATGCTTCCTATCTATAGAAATAAAATTAAACTATTGATGTCAGAGCTTAAAGAGAGTGATGCAGCTGTACTTGGTGCTAGCGCTCTAGGTTGGGAAGTAAAAGATTATTAATTAGTTATCAGAAAAAAAATAATTTAAAAAAGCTTATAATCAGATGGATTATAAG
>NZ_JAEPKU010000006.1 GCF_016652235.1 Dysgonomonas sp. Marseille-P4677 | reverse complement strand
ATATAATTATATTTCGTAACCGGAAACATTATGGCATCATTTTTGTTTGAAATAATAGAATGAAGATTATTAAGATTTTCTCTGAAATATTTTTTAGAAATTAATCTTATATTTGTAATATACGCATAAAACATCAAATAAGACGGTTATGGAAAATAATTTTTCACCTAGAGTTCGCAAAATCATGACTTACAGTCGTGAGGAGGCCGGACGTCTGCAAACCAATTATCTTGCGCCCGAACATTTGATGCTTGGAATCCTCCGTAATGGAGAAGGATTGGCCATACAGGCATTGAAGGATTTTGGCATAGATTTGGTAGAATTAAAAGATAACATTGATAATAACATATTAAAGCAACAGGAGGATGCATATCCAAACAGCGAAATCGTATTAAATAAAAGTACCGAAAAGATATTAAAGATGAGCATATTAGAAGCGCGTTTGACTAAAAGTCAGGAAACTGACTCCGAACATCTTCTTCTTGCCATTCTTAAAGATCATGACAATACTACTGCAGCGCTGTTAGAAGAATATCATATGGATTACAACGGAGCTTTCACCTACATAAAAAGTATGGGTGATATAATGCATAACACAAAAGGAACTCCGCGCATGGGTGCGGACTTTACAGATGACGATGAGGAAGAAGATGAAGCGATAAGCGGCAACTCTAATGTTGGTACACAACAACCTCGTCAGGCAACCGACACGCCTGTACTTGATAATTTCGGTGCAGACATGACGAAAGCGGCCATGGAAAATCGACTAGACCCGATTGTCGGCCGTGAGAAAGAAATTGAACGGTTGGCACAGATACTTAGCCGCCGAAAGAAAAACAACCCTATACTAATAGGTGAACCCGGTGTTGGTAAATCAGCTATAGTGGAAGGGTTAGCACTGCGCATTACACAGAAAAAAGTGTCCCGGGTATTATTCGACAAACGAGTGATAGCTCTCGACATGGCATCTGTAGTAGCGGGAACAAAATACCGTGGACAATTTGAAGAACGAATAAAAGCCATACTGAATGAGCTATCCAAAAATCCGAATATAATATTGTTTATTGATGAAATACACACTATCGTAGGTGCGGGTGGCGCAACCGGCTCTTTGGATGCAGCAAACATGTTAAAACCAGCCTTAGCTCGTGGAGAGATACAATGTATCGGCGCCACAACTCTGGATGAGTACAGAAAAAACATTGAAAAAGATGGTGCTTTGGAACGTCGTTTCCAAAAAGTAGTAGTGGATCCAACAACTGCAGAAGAAACATTGCAGATATTAAATAATATCAAAGAGCGCTACGAAGAGCATCATAATGTAAAATATACAGATGACGCTTTAGTTGCATGTGTCAAATTGACCGATAGATATATTACAGATCGTAATTTCCCGGATAAAGCTATTGATGCAATGGATGAAGCGGGTTCGCGTATGCACATTGCAAACATACTTGTTCCTAAAGAAATCGAAGAAATTGAAGCAGAGTTAAAAACTGTAATAGAACAGAAAGGCGATGCAGTAAAAGCCCAAAAGTATGAGCTGGCTGCAAGCTTTCGCGACACACAACGCCAATTGATGGCTAAACTCGATAACGCAGAGGCTGCATGGAAAGCTTCGCTCAAGGAAAAGCCTGAAACTGTAGATGCAGAAATGGTTGCAGAAGTGGTATCTATGATGTCTGGTATTCCCGTACAACGAATAGGAGAGTCGGAGGGTATCAAATTAATAGGTATGAAAGATAGCCTTAAGGCTGCTGTAATAGGGCAGGACGAAGCTGTTAACAAAATAGTAAAAGCTATACAACGCAACCGCATTGGCTTAAAAGACCCTAATCATCCAATTGGATCGTTTATGTTCTTAGGACCAACAGGCGTAGGTAAAACATATCTGGCTAAGAAGATCGCCGAGCAACTATTCGACTCTGCCGATGCCCTTATTCGTATAGATATGAGTGAATACATGGAAAAATTCAATGTATCGCGCTTAGTCGGAGCACCTCCGGGATATGTGGGATATGAAGAAGGTGGTTTATTGAGTGAAAAAGTGCGTCGCAAGCCATATTCGGTAGTACTTCTCGACGAAATAGAGAAAGCCCATCCTGACGTATATAATATTTTACTTCAGGTAATGGATGAGGGACATTTGACTGACAGCCTTGGACGTAAGGTTGACTTTAAAAATACAATCCTTATCATGACTTCAAACGTCGGTACACGACAACTGAAAGACTTTGGTGGAGGTATCGGTTTCAATAAGCAATCAGCTGCAAATAAAGAATACTCAAGAAGTGTACTTCAGAAAGCTTTGAATAAAACATTTTCTCCTGAGTTCTTAAATCGTGTAGATGATATTATTACATTTGATCAATTAGATAAATCATCTATTGAAAAAATTATAGATATCGAACTAAAAGGATTCTACAAGCGTATGACAGAACTTGGCTATACCATAGAGATAAATCAAGAAGCGAAAGATTTCCTTGCAGAGAAAGGATATGATGTCCAATTTGGTGCTCGTCCATTAAAACGCGCAATCCAAAATTACATCGAAGATGAAATAGCTGAATTGATACTATCTGGTGCAGTAAAAGAGGGAGGTATTATAACCTTTGAAATAGATAAAGAAAATGATAAACTAAAAGCAATAGCTAAGTAGTCATTTAAAATATGCAGAAAAAAGGAGTGAATAAATATTCACTCCTTTTTTATTATAAATTTCGAGAATGCCTCAGCAATTCTTCTTTCATTATAGTCAGTTTCAAACCTACTAACTCACTAGCTATTTGGAAATCCTGACTATCATCTAACTTTCGATGACGTCGTACAAACTCATCCAAACTATCGGTATCCTGATATCCTTCAAAAATTAAATCTTTTGCTGATTTAGCTTTTTCAACGACCAAGGCTATTTCAGATAAGGAGGGAATAAGTACCAACGTCTGCAATGTCCTATCCAATAATTGATAATCGAGTGAAACTCCAAAATCTTCAGATTCGATAATTCGCAACCATTGTAAAACATTAAATACAGCTTCCTTTGTTACTCCCTCTATTTGTTTATAGTTTTTATCATATGTATCTTCCCTAATAGTCGATACGGTTCTGTTAAAGTCGTATTTCTCAGCTTCGTAATAATAAGCAACTGTCTTTTCGTCACAACCTGTCAATTCCGATATTTCCTTTATAGATTTTGCCTTGAATAAAAAGACACATCTCTCTACATCTCCGTCATTCGTCTTTAACATCTGCAAAGCTTCTCCGATAGGTATAGGGAGAAGTTTCCGTAGTTCTTTTATTTTATCCGTCATTTTTCAAATTTTGAACAAAGATAGTAAAAGCAATAAATACTATCTTTACAGTTAACCAAAACAATAAAGCAATGAACTCTCAATTCGATATACTATCTGCTATCTATAATGATACGAAAAATCAAAAATACGATTATGCAGTTCTTCCCTGGGGAGCGACAGAACCTCACAACTACCACCTACCCTATCTTACAGACTGTTATCTGGCTCACTATATTTCTGTAGATGCTGTGAAAGAAGCATACAGCCAAGATAATATTAGAGGCATGGTACTTCCCCCAATCCCATTAGGGGCTCAAAACCCGGGACAACGAGAGCTTCCATTCTGTCTTCACACCCGTTATGAAACCCAGAAAGCTATACTTACCGACATAGTGTCTTCTTTAGATTGTCAAGGAATACAAATACTTATAATAGTAAATGGACATGGAGGTAACAACTTTAAGAATATGATACGTGATCTTGCTGTTGATTACCCTCATTTCTTGATTGTAGTATCTGATTGGTTTGCAATCCCTCCTCAAAAAGATTTTTTTGAAGAGAAAGATGATCATGCAGGAGAGATGGAAACATCTGTATTGATGCATTACCGACCTGAATTAGTAGATCTGTCTCTGGCCGGTGAGGGAGCTTACTCCCCCTTCAAATCCGAATCGTTGCAAAATGGAACCGGATGGACTCCTCGTAATTGGGCTAAAGTATCGCAAGATACAGGCATAGGAAATCCAAAAAAATCATCAGCTCAAAAAGGTAAATTATGTGCCGAAGATGTTAGTAAAAAGCTTGCTGCTTTGTTTAGGGATTTAGTGAAGGGAGAGATATACTAGGACAACAATCTGTCTCTAAGATTTTAATCCTGAGACTATTTATTAAACATTGAGTTATATGTCTCTAATGTTTCGTATTTCTCATATCCTGTCAAATCCATTATCATGGTAGTTTCTATATACTCCCACTTATTATCTGTATATTTATATATATGCATCTCATAAGGCATAGACACAGCATATTCTCCTTTTGTAGAAGTCGCATCTACTTGTAAAAACTGAGAAGGGATAAAACGGCCTATAATATAAAAATCATTAGAATTCATACCAGACCTTAGCAATCCATCTATTTTCTTTACTGTAACATCATCGTAGTACATATTGCCTAATGAATCTTCCGACAGTTTTACACCATTCTTTTCCTCGAAGTTTTTATATCTCTCTAATATCTCTTTAGTTTTAGGAATATACAATATTGAGTATTGTCCCTCACCCTCTTTCATATATACCGAGGCTGGAATATCCATCATCAGATCTACTAATAATTCCTTGTCAAGGTCAAATCCGTTAGATATCTCGTTCTGAGAAAGTTCTTTTACAGGCTCATTCCCTACCTCTTTTTTAGATGCACCATTACATGAAACTAATACAATACACAATACACTTGACAATAAGACATTAAAAACCTTCATACGATATACTATTATTGAAATAATGTGTTTAGACTATTTTAAGGCACAAATTTACTATATTTATGTTTCAATACAGAACCTTATAATTAATTAATGTCATGAATAAGTTAAAAACCGTCGGTTTTGCCATCATTCCGGCTGCGCTATTCAACTACTCCTGCGGAAAGAAAAGTCCTCAAAATGAAGAACCACCAGTGCGCCCGAATATAATATATATTATGACGGACGATCATTCATACCAAACGATAAGTGCATATGGACATCCTTTATCCAAACTAGCTCCAACACCCAACATAGACCGTTTGGCCAATGAAGGAATGTTGTTTCAGCAAGCATTTGTTGAGAACTCTTTATCGACACCTAGCAGAGCATGCCTAATGACAGGCTTGTACAGCCATCAGAATGGACAACGACAACTTGGAAAGGGTATAGACTCCACTAAAACTTTTTTCTCCGAGTTATTGCAGCAAGCAGGATATCAAACAGGTGTAGTAGGCAAATGGCATATGCAATGTGAACCCAAAGGATTTGATTTCTATCATATACTATGGGATCAGGGGCAATACTACAACCCTGAGTTCAGAAGCAATAACACGAATGGAAAATACATAAAAGAAGAAGGCTATGCCTCTACCCTGATAACAGACCATTCGATAGAATTTTTAGAACAAAGAGATAAGAATAAACCATTCTGTCTGCTAGTTCATCATAAAGCACCTCATCGCAACTGGATGCCCGAACCTCAATATCTCGATCTGTACGAGGATATCAATTTTCCAAAACCTGATACATTTACAGATGATTATACTACACGTTGCTCACCTGCACATACTCAAGATATGACTATTGATAAAACAATGACACTGATATATGACCTCAAGGTACTCGAGCTGAAAGACACACCTCCATATAATAAGGAATGGAATAGAGAAGATATTGAGTATTCGTTAAACAGAATGACCCCTCAACAACGACAAGAGTGGGATAAAGCTTATCATCCTAAAAATCAAAAATTCATAGATCAAAATCTAAAAGGTGAAGAGCTATTAAACTGGAAATATCAACGTTATATAAAAGACTATCTACGCTGCATAAAGAGCATCGACGATCAGGTAGGCCGCTTAATAACATACCTCGAAAAAGAAGGATTAATGGACAATACGATCATAGTTTACACTTCCGATCAAGGTTTTTATATGGGAGAACATGGTTGGTTTGATAAACGTTTTATGTACGAAGAGTCGTTCCGTACACCATTGATCATGTGCTATCCCAAGAAAATCAAAGCAGGAATAAAGTCCGATGCCCTTGTTCAGAACATAGACTACGCTCCTACATTCTTGTCTCTGGCCGGAATAGAGAAACCTAAAGAGATGAGCGGAACCAGCCTCGAACCGTTATTTAACGGTGAAGAACCAAAAGATTGGCGAACAAGCTTGTATTACCATTATTACGATTACCCTGCAATCCACAGCGTACGCAGACACGATGGAGTACGTACCGACAGGTATAAGCTGATCCACTTTTACGGTAAAGGTGAAATGGCAAATGATAAGGATATAAACTGTAATGAACTATATGACTTGCAAAACGATCCGAATGAGCTGAACAACCTTTATGGAAAAGCCGGTTATGAAGAGATTACAGCCGAGTTGCAAACAACATTGAATAAATACAGAACAGACCTGAAAGTAGATGAATATTGATATAGTAAGCTCCTATTAGGAGCTTACTATTTTTCGTACTCAGTACTTATATTTCAACGACCTTTCCCAAAGTAATATAGCAGATATAACCCTTCACATCAACGTAACCCATCTTACGTATCTGATCGGCATAATATTTAACTTGTCGAATATATTTCTTATCCTCCTTTTCTCCAAATTTATAATCAATCACCACGACTTCATCTCCCTTTATCATCACTCTGTCGGGGCGACTAAATACACCTTTTGGCTGTAGTATCTGAACCTCGTTCATAACCCGATACTCTCCTGAATACCAAGGCGAAACTAAAGGATTGGATAAATAACTCTGTAATAACCCTATTACTTCTACTTTATGTTCTGCAGTGATATCTCCCGATATATGGTATTCCTCAACCGCATTCCCAATATCATCAATAGTTTGCACTTTGCTTACAATCTCGTGCATAAGTGTCCCATAATCCCGTTGTCCTGAATTTGTAAAATAATACTTATTTTTCAGCAAGAGCCGGATACGTTCATCGTAAGCTACACTTGGCAGGCTATCTATACCAATCTCTTCAACAGGAGAAACCTCTTCTTTCTTTATCGCCTTATATTGCGAACCTATTTCAAAAATGCTTGTTTCCTCATCCAGATATTGTGACAGATTGATATAGGAATGTTTATCAGCTGGCAAATCAGCCGATGAATTGATACAAGTCCACAATAAAGACGAGATACTATTTATTTCTTCTTTTTTAGGTTTAGGAGCAAAGACTATCAACTCATTTTTAGCACGGGTAAAAGCAACATATAACACATTTACATTATCGATAAATGCATGCAATCGTTCATCAAAGTATTCATAATCGAAGATCGTATTTTTCAATTTTTGAGAATACTTTACAGGTACTAAGTGAAGACGGCTGAATGGCTCGGTCTGAGGGCGACACCAAAGTATCGTTGTCAGTTTATGATCTATTTCCCAATTACAAAAAGGCAGAAGGACAACATTGAAACCTAATCCTTTCGATTTATGGATTGTCATAATACGTATGGCATCCTGTCCGTCGGGTGTAAATATTGTCTTATTAACGCCTGTATCATCCCACCATTTCAAGAAGGCATCAAGGTCTGACGAATTACGAACTGTGAAGTCAAGCACCATATCCAGAAAAGACTGTATATATATCTGCTCGTTATCTTCCATTGCATTACGGAAAAGCTCAAAAATTTCCTCTGTCATTTCATACAAAGGTAGTTCTCTGATACGACTCAATATATCTACAATTTCTTCAGGCAAAGCATCCTTTGCTGAGAAATATTTCTGTAAAGCATCTTCTGCACTCAGCTGGCTATTATATTTAAAGTACTCATAAACGGCTAAAGCTTTCAACGATGAGTCTAACGGATTGTGCAAATATTTTAAAAGAGCAATAATCAGTTTTATGCTTTTTGAATTACTAACAAAAAGGGCCTCATCCGAAATTATATCATAGCGATATTGAGAATTTGCATGCTGGCTTTTATATTCCAAAAGACAATTTGCTACATCCGCACCTTCTTTTTTTGTACGCACAAGTACAGCTATATCTTTCAGAGAATATCCCCTATCCTGTAATTCTTCGATTTGCTTTGGCAACTGTTGCAACACATACTCCTGCCAAACATGCTCTTCTGTATTTACAAATTCTACCTTCACATGCCCGTCATTGCCTTTATGTTTTTCAGGTACTTGCTGACAAAGCTCGTTATAAGCCTTTGTTATACGGGAAAAGAAAGGCCGTAGACGTTTATCTTCCGTATCCTGCAATGGCTTATTATATGTATCCTGTAAAAGATTAGCCCCGATAGAAAAGATAGTATTATTAAAAGCAATTACATTGCGGGAACTCCGCCAATTAGTATCTAAAGTTTCATGATTTATTCCTTCTCTGGAAAAATCCTTGTCGAGTTGCTCATCCAATAATTTCCAATCAGAGTTTCTCCATCTATAGATACTCTGCTTTACATCACCCACTATAAAATTTCTGTTTCCAGCGCCAAGGCTGTCACGTACAAGAGGCAAGAAATTTTGCCACTGCATACCTGATGTATCCTGGAACTCGTCTATCATATAGTTATTGACTCGCAATCCTACCTTCTCATAGATAAAAGGAGATTCATTCCCTTCTATTATACGATTAAGTAGCTCTGTGGTATCTGAAATCAACATCACATTGTTTTCGGTAGCATATTCGCGGATCTTCTTATCCACATCGCCCAAAATGCCAAGAGTAAAGAAATAGCGATTTATCTCATAAGCAGTCTGATAAGTACGAGAATTGTCATAATGATTTATTATATCGCATACACAAACATTTAATTCAGGGTAAACATCTTCTATTTTACTCCTGACTTCTACTCCCGATTTTGAGGTATACCAGTTCGACACCTCGTCGGCCATAGTACGGAATGTATTGGTAGGCTCATCCATTGCCCCGTTAGCCCATTTTAGAAAACTAAAGAATGGAGAACGGGAGCCTCCTTTAAAGTCATCCGGCTTCAATCCATAGCGTGTCATTATATTCAACGCCTTCTCTCCTATCTGTTGCGATGTGCTTTCGAAGGTTTGAATGACAGCAAAAAGCATATCTTTGTAGTCCGTCATCAGGTCTTTATCTGTTATATCAGATTGTACCTGATTACTATATGCCTTATAACTTTCTTTAAAAATCTCTTTTGATAATGATTGTATATCGCTACGTATATTCCAGGTTTCACCATTCTCTACTTTTTCTTCCGAGAAACGAATCAACCAATCAAGCAGTAATTTATTATCGCTACGTTCAAGATCGTAGAGCATAGAATCAATTGCTTCTCCCAGTACTTTATCAGTATCCAACTCGACATTATAACCTCCACCCAGACCAATTTCACGAGTGAAAGCCCTCATAGTCTGCTGGAAAAACTTATCGATTGTACTGACTGAAAAGGATGAATAATCGTGTAAGATACGAACCAAAATATCACGGGCCTCTTTTCGTACCTGATCTTCATTCAAGTTATACTCATTGGAAAGAAGAGCTATATAGTCAGATTTATTTCCAATAGCAAGATTGGCCAATTCTGCTATAATACGAGATTTCATCTCATCTGTTGCCTTATTGGTAAAAGTAACAGCCAAAATATGCCTGTAAGCGAAAGGAGAAGAAAAAAGAAGACGTAAGTACTCGGCAGTCAGACGATGTGTCTTACCCGAACCTGCCGAAGCTTTATATACATATAAATTTACTTCATCTTCAAATAACTCGTGCTTTAACATAGCCCTCTTTTTGCAGCAATTCCAGTATCTTAGTTCTGAAATCTCCTTGAATAATGATTTCTCCGTCTTTAGCCGAACCGCCTACACCACATTTAACTTTTAGCATTTTACCTAATATCTCAAGATCATCTGTAGAACCAATAAATCCGGTTATCAAAGTAACAGCCTTACCTTTTCGATTTCGTTTATCCAGAGATATGCGTAAAGCCTGCTTTTCTTTGGGCAAAGTATCTTGTTCTTCTTCGCTGTCGGTCTCATATTTAAAGTCCGGATTAGTGGAGTATACCACATTCAGACGGTCTTTCCAATCACTCATTATTTTTCTAAATTAAATATTGTAAAGTATTAATTCGAATTCATCGATTGTTATGATTCGACGAATTTATACTCACAAAAGTAAATAGGTCTATGACCTAAAAAGGTGACAAAAGTTACAGAATAATATACAATTATTTATTATCCTTCATTTTTTGAAACATTTCGTCAAATGCCGCTCTATCAAAGTCCTTATACTGTGGCTTAGTTGGTACATAATCTTCATCATCCCAAAGCGAACTTGTTATCATTAAGTCTGCACTGTATCGGTTGCAGGCAATAGGCACATTATGTACACGACATTGGCGAAGAAGCATCATAATATCGGCTTCATGCGGCTGTGGATTTAAATCATCGATCAAGAAGATTGCCAAGTCAACCTCATGGCGAACTACCATAGCAGCTATTTCTGCATCACCACCCAGCGGCCCTGAATTCATACGGGTAATATCAGCTATGATTCCCTTCTCTTCAAAAGCTTCTTTGACCAGTGCGCCAGTAGTACCGGTACATACCAAATGATGTTTAGCAAGGAAATCAGAGTTATAATAACACCATTCCACCATATCTGCTTTGCGATGATCGTGTGCCACCAAGGCTATAGTTAATCTTTTTTTCATATTCTTTTTTTAGTTAGTGAAGTCAAAATTTTATTCACAATTGAAATTCATTTATTTTTTGTTTATTCTGTAAGAATATAGCATAGAGTCTATATCTTAACATTCCAAAGATAAAACATTTCTGTTTCATTTTGTTTAAGGAATGGTTAAAATAGCAAACCTATTCCACCCTTTATTTAATAAGAGATATGACCTAAAATATCTATTTTAACTAAAAGGTGACAAAGTTGTACAAGTTTTCTTTTTTTAGTTCTTTGTCGAAGAAATACTAAATAAGACTACACAGTCAGCACTTTCATATAGATAAACAAAAAGAGATACATTAATGTATCTCTTTTTATCTTAATCTTTTTTTGTCTGTTATCAGATTCGGCCTCCCTTACGCCATGTTTTACTGTAATATCCTTCAGCCAGAGAACTGACTATTACTCCATATTTAATAGAAGCATGGATAAATTTACCATCTCCAAGATATACGCCAACATGATTAATATATTTTTTCTTAAAAGTAGAGAAGAATACCATATCACCAGGTTTCAAATCTTCTTTGGCTACCGATTCTTTCACATTCTTAGCTATGGTTGTACTAACCCTATCGAGTTGTATTCCAAAAACATTCTTATATATGATATTCGTAAAACCTGAACAATCTACAGCAGCCCGACTCATTCCACCTCGCCTATATCGTGTTCCTAGCCAGTCGGCAGCTTCTCTATAAAAATCGAGGTAGGTTGCATCTTGTATATTAATTCCTAATACAGAAGATAATTCCTGTATCTCCTTTTGCTCAATCATCTTTTTTTGAAGGGCATCCAACGTGTTCGAAATATTGGCATCTGCTATAAATTCCATAGAAGAAGGAAAAAGAGATGAATTTTCTTCCAATACTTGGTTCACTTTAGGCAGAGCTACAACGTTACCATCAGAAGTTTCTACTTTTATATTTTTTGTCGATTGCTCTACCTTTACTTTTTTAGTAGTCACAGCACTCGTCTTTGATTTCTTTGGAGTCCCTTTAGATTGCTTTAATGTAGCAGCAGTCGTAGGCATAAAACCTGTTGAAAATATCAGAAATAAGGTTGATACGATCAGTATTCTTTTTGATACAGACATACGTTATTTTTTTAAATCGGATAAAAATAAAAAAATCAATTTGATATAATATCAACTGTATGTGTTTTTTATATTATTTTAAGGAGTATAATTATTCTTTTAAAATAAGTATAATCGAAAAATCAAAAAGTGCATATTTTAAAATCTAAATGTACACGAAAATCACAAAATTTGCACATTTCTACAACTAACTAATAAAGAGTAAAATAAACTCAAAACAATAGCGCAAAAGCTTGTCTAATTCAAGTCTTTGCGCTATCTTTATAGTATTAAAATGGTATGAAATTAAGATGCTTTTTGCATTTCTATAATTCTTGTAAACATCATATCAATATATTTTGAGGTTGGATTTAATCGCGTTTCGTGCGTTTTTAAATCGGCATTTTCAAAAGGGTTATTAATGTTGTGATTGATATTTAACCATTCGCAAAGCTCAATTAAAGAACTCTTATTCGATGTAAAGAAAACGAAATTACTTTGATTAAGCACATTTATAACATTTAAAAAGTCCGAAATCTTCCAATATTGGTCGGAAAGATACGTTTTTGTATCAGTAGTTAAATATGGCGGGTCAACAACAAATAAAACGCCTGGAACATCTTTATATTGATTAAACAGCTCTAAATAATCACACTATACAATCTCTAAACCGTGTAAATATTCAGCCGCGTTAACATCGTAATTGTTTTGTTTTACGTTGTTGTAAAGCGTTGAGGCTTTAAGCTGGTCGAAATTGGTTACATAGTTAGCCGAAAACAGCAACGACGACGACAAAGTAATGTAATCGACAAAGCCGCTCTTTTCTTCTTTCTCAATCCGCGTAAGTATAACAGTTTTATACGCCTCACTTATGCGCTTTTCGCGTGGATAATCACACAAAAGGACTCTTATATCAGTTAACAGCTCATTCGTGCGCTCAACGCTTCGCAAACGAGCCGAAAAGCCGTCGTAATCATTATAGATAACTTTGCAACCTGGTAAAACTCGTTTTGCCGTGTGAGAAAGCAAGCCTGAGCCGCCGAATAGGTCGACAACGACCTTTATTTCCTGGCTTTGGCTCAGCTCCTTTAATGTGCCGACAAACGGCTCGACGAAATTACGCTTTTGTCCCTGGAATGGTAAGGGAGCAACTTTATATCGTTTTAAATTCATTACTTTAATTGTTATTATATTTAATAAGTTCGGGTAAATCAGTAAGGGCGCGCATCGCTAAAGCATAAGCCCCTAACTCTGTCGGGTGAACGCCGTCGGAATGTAGCAAGCCCGCAAACCAGTTGCCCGCATCGTCCGATACAGCCAAAGAAAAATCTATATATCTGTAACCGCTCGCACGTACATACGTGTTTATCTCTGTTTTATCCCGTGTTGGTACTGAGGGTATCGTTATAAGTATAGGCTCAGCGCCGCTCTTTTCTATTAGTGTAATCGCTTGCTCTGTTATTGACTTCCATGTAGCAAACGAGTTGTCATTCATACCTGACCCCCAAATAACAAATTTAGGCTTTGAGTAACTTAATGCCGTTTGCAATAATGAGTACAACTCTGAGGCATTGCCGCCCGACATGTTACTCGTCATAAAACTTTGAATATTTAAGACAAGATATAAACAGCCTGGAGTCCTCGCGATGCTTTGCCCGCCGCCGTAACTATCAGCTATAAATAATATTTTCTTAGATAAGTCGGGGGTTGTATCAAAATTAAACGCATCAACCGTTACCGCCCCGCCGTCGGCTTCCACAAAAGGGCTATAATTACCAGCCATAGAGCTTGACGTATAACTAAAGTTACCAGTCTGAGAGGCTAAATATATGTGCGTTTTATCGTACACTTGCTCTATATATATCATAAGGCTTTTATTAATCGTAAGCCCGTGATTAACCGTGTCTATAAGCTGTCCTGTGCTATATACATATAGCTTTGTTGCGTCTATTCTGAAATATGCACCTTGATAAGTCGTGCGCCCTTTGCCTATTCTCACCGCGCTAAAAGCATTGAAAGACAATAAGCAAGACATAGTCCACAGGTGATTACCCATTTTTAAAGGTATTTCAACATATTGCCCCGCCGCCAGCGACACGTCTTTTCTTATTATCGGCATCAAATTACCCGCATCTATCAATGATAATACTTCATTTGGCATCGCTGATAATTGAATTTTCACGCTTGCCGAATCCGCACCGATAAAATAAATATCCAACGGGGTATTTACATAGTTAAAACAAGTTCTAAAATAAGCCGCATTTTGAGGTACTAATATAGAGGGTTGGTTTTCATACCCTTGCCCCGCAATAAAGTTTTTGCCAGCATCATAGAAACAAGCAAAACGGAAAACATCAATATTAGATGTTAATGTTTTTCCTATCAACTTCGATATATCAATAAAACCAGTAGTACAATAAACCTCATTAACGCCAGTAGCTAAACCCGTTTGAGTGTTCAGATATTTACCGTACACTATATCGGCATCGTTTTTGTCGAATAAATTAGGTTGCTCTTGTGTCAGTGCCTTAACCGTGCTTACCGCATCATTTACATCTTTAGGCAAAGCCGTTTCTTTAACTGTTATGCCCCACCGTGTATTACCGCTAACTACCGCATAGTTATCTAATGATACTTGTATTTTATTGAAACAAGACCTAAAATAAACCGCATTTTGAGGTACATATAAAAATTGTCTGTTTTCATACCCTTGCCCCGCAATAAAGTTTTTGTCAGCATCATAAAAACAAGCAAAACGAAAATAACCGTCGGGGTAAATATCTGTAAAACAGTTTGAGACCAAAGGCTCGCCGATTAGCTCGGACACGTCAATAAAGCCAGTAGTATAATAATCGGGGTTACTCCCTGAGGGTAACCCATTTTCAAGATTCAGATATTTACCCGCCATAACATCGGGGGCGTTTTTATCGAATAAGTTGTTAATTTCTTGTGTTATGGTTTTTACAGTGATAACCGAGTTATTTACATCGTCAGGTAATGCCGATTGTCTGATAACAAGCCCACCAAACAACACACGGAAATTAATACAATTCAGCGAGTAATCGCAACGAAAATATTTTGCACCTGACGGAACGGAAAAACGATAATTACCTATTACGCCCACGCCTTTAGAGGTTGGTAAACAGACATTGCCCTTTTGTGCATAAAATACAACACTACGTGCTACAATTTCAGAATCTAAGTCGTTAACCAAGTCTATAACATCGCCCTCGTTTACCTCTATATAATCGGTTGTTGTATAGTAATATCCCACTGCAACTGGTCTGAGGGTAACAGTTGTACCCGACAACTCTAAATAATATCCTTTCGTATCGGTTGATGGAATATGTATATTTTGAGTTGCCCCCGTTGTTATTGCGTTAAATTTTATATCGACCTCCTCTTTTTTTGCATATTCGGCAAGGTCTATTTCTTCTTGTGTCGGCACTTCGCCCGTATCAGTCCACGCCCCGCCATCGGCAAATACTTTGTAAACAGTACCAGGATAAGGCGAGCCCACCCACGCAAAAAAATCTTTTTTGTTTTGAGCTTGTGGATATGCTAATAACAACGCGGCTAAATCTGTATGATAACCTTTAAAATTAGTCGTTGCGTTTTTTAAATCTTCTTTTGTTGCTTTATCATTGAGCGACTCGTTAAGCCCCAAAACTTGCGCCTGGTTTATTTTTGTACTTTTATGTATATATGAGTCTATAAGGTCGGCAAAGTCCGAGCCTGGCGGGGTTTTACCGTCTGCAAACTTTTCTTTTAATACTGGTATTGTTTGTTGTCCCATTTTAATAGCTTTTAATCAGTGATTAAATAGTGTTTTAGCGCACTTTTATAATTTTGGCAAATACGATATACGGCGGGCGGTTTTCGTGGGGCTCGTCATTACCTATATCTTTTATTGTAGCATCATCCCAGCGCTGGTTTGTCATATTACCGACGTTATATTCTTTGTCGGCGGCGTCCTGGTCGACGCTTCCAGGTGTACCCAGGTCGCTAACGTCAGCCGCCCGAGCCGATAGTTTATTAAAAATGTTGTTATTAGCTGGATTATGGCGGGGCATTTCACTAATAGTTAATTTATGCTTTTCTTCACCTCCAGTTTGTCCGATTCTCGCATAATCACCAGCCCCACTGTAACCAACCGAAAATAGACCGCCCGCATTTGGTAGCTTAAAAGTTGTGAGCCCATCGCCTCCGAATGTAACACCGATAGCTTCATATAAACTCGGATAATCAGAAATTGAGAGGTCGCGCCCATCACACAATAAGTAATCCGTCGGAACTTTACCAGGCGCACCCGCCCACTCTTTTATCGTTCCTGGAGCATCGCCCGCAATATCCTTAATAAGTTTATAGAGCTCTACATTTGTTTTTACTTGCTCTAATTCGCTCCAGCTATACTCGCCATTGCTTGCGAACTGAGCCTCGCGGTTTATGTAGGTCTCGGGGTAAACCACATTAAAAGCGTTTACGTCCTGGCGTGTCTCTTTGATTGTTATTTTTGCGGTCGCGATGTTAACATTTGCCCCTTTTAAGGGTATAACCTCACCATTGAGAACGATAACGCCGTCGCTTACATTGCCGTCATTATCGACCTCGCAACCTGAGAGAATAAAGTTTTTACCTCCCATACCCGCCAGCCCGGCAACAAGGTTAATCATATCTTGCATTTTTGCCAGCGCTTGCCTGTATTGCGGGAACTTATCGCCACTGAAAAAATTTATACTATTCATACACTATATTATATTTTTTAGATGCCAGTTTATTATTATTTATTAGCTGTCTGAGTGCTTTTTCTTCGCTTTGGGTAAATACATAGCCTTTCGGGAATACGACCTCAAAATCGCCGTTTGTTGCTCCCAGTTTTCCGTCGTCGACCCACCAGGCGGGGTCTTCATTATCCGATACCATAACCGCTTTGCCGCTCGGTTCGTCGAAAAGGAAAAAGTCATCGTAATTGATAGGCGCGTCCCTTATAATGATACGGCGGTCGTAATAGTCGTAAGCGTCATTAAGCAAGTATTCTAAATAACAGACCTGAGAATTTACCGACGTGTCAACCTGGTTACGGTAAGTATCGAAATTGCTATGTATAACCGTAAGCGGTCGCACCAGTGCCGTAATAAGGGCAACTATCAAATTTTGTCGTAACATCGTAGGCAAAAGAAGCAACGCCAGGCGCGAATAACCTATGTTATAATAGTTTTTATTCATTTGCTATAAAGTTTAAAATAAGGTTTTGGTCTGTTACCTGGTAATAACCAGCATAAGGGCGGCTTCGTGCGTTTATCGGTCTGTAATTAACCTGAACGCCATAACGCGACGAGGCTTGCTGAAGCTCGGCAATTTCTACGCCGTCGACTACCTGGCACTTATCGACGAGCGACTGGTTTATATATAGCCCGTCAAACGATAAGTTACTGATATAGTCGCGTATCGCTTTTTGTACTGGCATGTCGTCTGAGCCGTCGAGGCGTCGCCCCTCATTATCCAGGATAAGCGGGTTATAGTAAATATCCATTTCCAGGCGCAAGTCGTCGGCTGGTGAGTTTACAACTGTTATTCGTACCCCCGCGTCTTTTATCCGTCCCAGGTATGCCGTAAAAGCGACGAGCTGGGCACTGTTTAAAGGTTGCTTAACGTTATTGTTATAGGTCGCCACTTTCACAAATAAGACGCTCTGGTCGTCAGCTTCGACCGACGCCGCAAACTTTACAACCTGAGCGGCTTGTATTTGCTCGGCTGTCAGTTTTGAGTTATCGTACTGGTCTGTGCCCGCTACCAGTTCGTGCCCAAATTGAAACTCTTTTGCACGGGTCGCGTACCAGTTCGGCGTATGCGCTTTATTTTCTCGCAATATGTTGAGAACATCGGTTTTGTGCTGGTCGAAAAGCTGGGCATTTAGCCACATAGCCGTCGCCACGATGAAAAACAATATATTTTCGAGTGACACGGTCGAGAATTGCTCCTCAAAGCTTTTGCCCGCCTGGAGGTTGTAAGCCTTTTTAACCGTTTCGTTTGCGATAAAGGCGTCCGTCATTTGTGCTTTTATTTCGGCGATAGTCATTTGAATTTACCTATTAAGAATATTACAAAACCTATGAATAAAGAAGCGGCGACACTAAGCCCCAAAGCCTCCCAAAAAGTAAAGCCCTTTTTCTCTGTTGTTTTCTCTGAGCCCTCGAACTTCGATTTATCTTTGCTTTTATCGACCAGTTCAGATCGCGTGGACTCATTCGTTTTTATTGTCGTCGAGTCTGTCTCCAGCTCGTTAGTTTCTTTGCTCAGGCTTATGTTAGTTTCTTCCTTTAACGGAGGCTTGCCCGTCTCAGGGTCGGCGGGCTTTTCAGTGTCGTACACTTTGTTATTGATGTTGATATTTAGCTTTTCATTGAAATACTTTTGCATTGCCTGGCTGACAACTTCGTCGAGTGTCGAGGTATCGACCAAAGAGATATTATTCTCTATATTTTTTTGCTCCTTTTGCTTTGTGTCGGTCGTTAGTTCTTTCGGAGCTCGGCAACCCACCAGGATAACGGAAAACAAGACCAGTATATAAATAGCTCTTTTCATTAGTCAAATGTTTTTAGTTCGTCTTTTACATTGAATGACGGGCACGCTTTATTTGCAAACTCATTATGCCCGTGAACGGTCGCCCCTGGATATTTAACTTTGAGTTCCTTAACCAGTTTGATAAGCGCCTCTCTTTGTGCATCGGTGCGGGTATCTTTAGGCTTTGCGTTCGCGTCCAGCCCACCGATATAGCAATTACCGATAGAGTTTGCATTTTGCCCGAGCGTGTGAGCTCCGATTTCCGACTCAGGGCGACCAGGCTCGACCGTTCCATCCAATAATATTACATAGTGATAACCTACGCCTTTAAAGCCTCTTTGTTTGTGCCAGGCGTCAATATCTTTAACCGTGAACTTTTGCCCCTCTTTTGTAGCTGAGCAATGGAGTATAATTTTATTTATCTTTCTCATTATCGACCTCCTTATCTTCGTTATTAGTTGGTTTTTCGTTTAATAAAATATCGCTTAACGGTACGTTTAAATGACGTTCGGCTTTGTTCACCATCACACGTTGCAAGGCGCGGGCTATTTTGTTGTCATTCTCTGAGCTCCAGTTTTCCAGGATAGACCAAATTTGATAGAATAGGAACGCACCCACAACCGAGCGCACGGCTATATCGGTATCTTTGAGTACATGCACATCGACGTGATTAGCCAGTATTATAGCTGTTAAGGCTATTATCATTGTGTACATGACGCGGTACTTATACTCGCTTTTAAATTTTCCGTCGGCACGGTCGGGGTGTTTGATATGTACCCGACGCGCCAGGCAATAAGCCGCCCAAACGTCGATAACGGTCGCAATAAGACACGGAATAAAAAAAGGTATTGACGTTTCAAACGCGACCAGCAAGCCTCCAGCTATACTGGTGATGTACTGGCAAAGTTTAGAGCCCACGTACTCAATTATTTTGTTAATTCGTTCCATTAGTACACTATAAAATCAATATTTACCGTCATGTTACCGATACCACGCCCGACAACCTGAGCCGACCCAGCGTCGGAGCTGGCGGGGTTTATACCGTTGCGCTCATAATAATTTATAACCCGCTTGTTTTGTATCTCTGAGGGGGTTAGCTCAGTGCCAGCCTTTAAGCTTTCAGTCGGCGAGGTGTTATTTAGTACGGCAAGGCTGAAAAGCGCCTCAATCGTGCCCGCGTGCTTTATCGCCACATCGCCCAGCCATTGCCCCTGTGTGCTATTGATAGACTGCATTGAGTTGTATATTTAATTTGTTATCTTGCTCGTTTGCTATTTCCAGGTGATTAACCCGAAAGCCGTCCGCCTCCAGTTGCTCGCGTATCTTATGCTTATAAAGTAGCGCATCACTGGATAAAAGCATCGAGGTAATACCCACGCCCACTTGCGGGGCTTCTTTCATTTCGCCAGGTTGCATATAAACTATTATAGCCTGGTTTTGCTTTTGCACATCACCGACAACCAGCCCGCCAGTTATCAGCCCCAGGCTGTCACGGCTCACCTTTACGTTAAGGTCGCCCGTTTCTTCGTTTATGGTTATGCCTGTTTGTTTCATTGCTTTACTTTTTTGTTTTCCAGGTCTGAACTTTTCGTTATTGCTATCGGTTGCCCAGCCCAGGTACTTATCAAACCCTTAAGAGCCGCCCCGCCGTCCATAGGCGCGGGCGTCCATGCTTTAAGTATATTTTTGAGCTGGTTTAACTGATTTTCCAGGGCGTTAATTTTTTTTGTTACGTTGTCCAGCTTTACCAGCCCGCCCAGTTCGCCGCCATTAAGGACAACGCCCTCTTTGTCAATAAATACGCTTATATCTCCGATTGTGAGCTCTACGCTGGCGAGTGTATCTGAAGCTAACACACATAAATTATTGAGGTCGCCCGAAAGTGAGCCCACCAGTACAAAGCTGTCTATCGCTGGCGTTAATAAAAGCGTTTCGTCGCGTTCGGTTGTTGTCGGGGTGAGCCTTACGTCGGGTAAGTCCAGCTCGTCAATTTTTACCGTGCAAGTATCGCCCTGTACGCTTACAACCTGAGCCGAGAAAAAGACCAGCCCGCCGCGATTTTTTCCGACTATATCGCCCAGTAATTGCGCTATTTGTGCCCGTTTGTTCATTCGTTTGCCGTTTTATCGCTTATTACAAGCCGTTTGCCTAAATCGACGGCACGCACGCCGCCCGAATCGTCGAAAGTCGTTTTTACACCAGTAACGTAATATGTACCCTCTTTATACTCATAATCTTTGTCGATAATCTTCGCGCTCCAGGTCGGCTCGACAAATGGAATAAGCCAAGTTTTTATATTACCCTCATAGCCCGTGTATGATTTATATTTGAGCTGGTTGTCCGCCATTTTCTGCAAAGCCTCTTTTGAGACTGGGAACTTAACCTCTATCGTGTCAACATCGCCGCCAGCTTTGCCCGCCGTTGCCTTTATCTTTTTGCCGTCTATGCCGACCCCGTTAGCCACGACCATAAGCAAACGGTCGCTTTCGTTCCTATATTTGAGGTCTGATTCTTCAATATTTACGGCAAAGTCATAGACCACGTCGCCCCCTTTTTGGGTATATGGCGGGTGTATATTCAGCTTTTTGTTATCGGTTATATAGATTTGTCCCTTTGTTGCGTCCTTTAGCTTACTGAGAACGTTATAAACTGTATCATTCGGGCTTATGGTGAACTTATCGAAATAATGCTTTTCAGAGTCTATCGTACAATCCAGCTCAAAGCTCAACGCCTGGGCACAATAAGAGGCGACGTCCTTAACCTTGCATTTAGTAAACACTTTCGGGCTTATCGCTTTGCGAGTTAAATACATGCTATCTTCGCAATTTATTGTCAGGCTGTCGTCATCCGTGTCGATGCGTTGGACGTAACCCTCGAACTCTGTTACCAGCTCGCCGTCGTACCCGAGTTTAACCAGGACGCTATCGCCCGCCTTAATATATTTTTCGTGGTCTAACGATTGATTATATACCACACCAGGCAAGACAATAACAGCCGTTTGCGTCAGTAGGTCGACGGACTTTTCAATCTCGACCGACTGGAGCAAGCCCAGCTTGTAAGAGCCTATTTGTATGTAGTAATTCATATCAAACATTTTATTTCACTTCTATAAAAAGGTTATAACTGTCATCGCTCAGCGCCGTAAGACTATAATTTTGCACGTTTTCGCCCTTGCTGAAAGGGAGGCTGTAATCTTCGATAACTAAATAATTGACATTCAATAATTGTAAGAGCTCGTTTTCTATTTTGATAGCCCGCCGTTGCGTAATTACTTGCCTGAGCTTTTGCACCTCAGTTGCTGGGTATTTGGTGAGGTCGGCGTTTACAAATGTGCCGTCAATAGTTATTTTTATATCGCCCTCCGCCCAGCGTTCCTTAATAGAGCCGCGCCCCTCAGACTTTGCGACATTGCGCTTTACGATGATATTTTCGCCTTGCAACGAGATTAAAGGCTCATAAGGCAATAACCACTTTGAGTCGTCGGGTAAATAGAAAGTAAAAGGCATTACCATAGCGACCGTTTGCCCGCTTTCGACCAGGTCGGCAACTTCGCGAAGTATCACGTCGCCACGTCTGAATAAAGGGTTTAAAGGTTGTTTTGCCATGTTTTTAAATATTTGCCTGTACCATTAATAGAGCCCGCGTAATCTCGTCTTGTACTATTTCTTTGATTTTTTGCGCCCCCTCACGTACACCGTTAGCGTTCACCGTCATATTATTACCCAGCTCGCCGATAGTCAGCGTTATATGTGTCGTTTTAGAGCCGCCCGTTGTTATATTATTTGCGGCTTTGCCACTTGCACCGCCCCCACCAGTTCCGCCCGCGCCTCCAGCTCCAGTACCGCCGCCCGTGCCGTCACCATCGCCCGACATTCCAGGAATACCAGCCGACGAAATGCCGAGCTTTGATTTTAAACTATTTGCTATATCACTAAAAGAGGTTTCATTTACACGAAGTTTAAAAACCTCCATATCCGACATTTGCGTCGCCAGGTCGGTAAGTTTTCCTTGTGTCTCGGCTATCTCTTTAGCCCTGGCGTTGCGCTCGCCCTCCAGCTTTGCGAGCCCAGCGTTTGCAGCGTCCGAGTTCCAAAGGCTTTGCACTTTATACCAGCCTTTCTCTATAACTTCAAAGCCAGTTAAAAAAGCGTCTTGTACTTTTAGCCAAATAAGAGTAACGGCGGTTTTAAAGAGTTCAAAACCAAGTTTGCACATAGTCAACACATTGTCCCAGGTCTCGCCCCAGCCGTCAATTTTGATAACGAGAAAAGCGATTAAGGCAATAAGAGCCACAACGCCCGCAATAATCAACCCGACGGGGTTAGCCGTAAGCGCCACGTTTAACAACCATTGCGCCGCCGTCCATAGGCTCGTCGCGTTTTGAATTGCAAAAACAACTATTTCGTAAGCGATAACAGCCTTACGCCATACGGCGATAAGAGCGTGCAACCCGATTAAACCTAAGAATGTAGCTTTATACGCAAGCCACGCGGCGGTAAGAATGGCTATACTTGTACCCAGTAGCATATTATTGTTATACCAGCCCTCCAGCTTCGCGACAACCTTATCAATGAAAGTGCCCGTATCAGTAAGCAATAGATTAAAGGCTCTCATAGCTGGCAATATGTAAGGTTGCATCCAGTTATAAAACTGTATTAGCTTATCGTTGATATTAGCCATTGCAAGGGAGGCTTGCCCGCCGAGCGTTTGGCTCATTTTCTCAGACATACCGTAAAATTGCCCGCCCTCCTGGGTCGCTTTTTGGAAAGCCTGGGCGACCATATCCGCCGATATTTTGCCCTTGCCCATTTCATCTTTCAGTACGCCGACGCTCTTACCCGTGTCCTTACTCATTTGTAAAAGCGGATTAAAACCCGCGTTTATCATTTGGTTAAGGTCTTGCCCCATCAGTTGCCCAGTAGCCGACATTTGCGAAAAGGCGAGCGCCAAACTGTTAAGCTTGTTTTTGTCGCCCATCGCTATTTCGCCGATAGCCTTAAGGTTTGGCATTATGCGTTCCTGAGCAATACCAAAGCCCGCCATCATTTGCACCGCCTCGCTCAGGTTATCTTTGCCGTAAGTCGTCTTTTTGGCGTAAGTGTCGATATTGTCAATTATCTTGCGGGCGTTTTCTTCGCCGCCGAATAAGACCTCAAAAGATGCGTTTCGCATTTCCTGGTCGATACCCAGCTTAAGAGCCCGACCGCCGACAACCCCCGCAATAGTGAGCGGGTTAAATATGTACTGAGCAAAAGGAATACTTTTAAAGAGGTTAGTGAATGAGTTTTTTAAACCCGTTAGCGGCGTCCTGTCTAATTTACGCACGTCATTACGCAACCTCTGAACTTTGTTTGATGCGTCCACGATAGACCCACCAACGCGGCGAAGCGTGCCCGACATTTGGTCGCGTAAATTTATGACGTATGTAAAAAAGTTACTCATTCTTTCCAGCCTCTTGTTTTCTTATATATTCCAGGGTTTTAATGTGCATTGCCCACTCGTCATCGGTTAGCGTGTCGGGGTCTATATGCAGATAGTAGCGGAGTTGTCCGTCCAGGATGCGGATAGCTTCGCGCTTTTCGTCGACCTCCGCTAACCTTAAAGCTTTTCCAGCTCGGCTTCTTTAACCTGGATTAAATCGCCTACTTTGCCCACCGCCGCCATAAAGAGGTCGTCGTCGGTCTTTATCTCAGTGTCGCCGCCGAGCCAGCAATTTTCGAGGATTGCTTCTGAGCCGCCCATAATATCGCCTTTCGATATTTTTGTCATTGCCAGCGAAAGCGTGCGGCGGTCGGGTTTTCTCAGGTAAGCCGTTTTGTCCTCAATAGTGAGCTTATGCACCGTTTTGTACTTTTCTTTCCAGCCCTCTATTTGTTCGGGCGTCGGGTTTGTTATATTCTCTTTTGCCATTTTAAAAACTGTTTAAATGCTGTTTAATACTGATTAAGCCGCGATAATATCCAGCGCCACAAATGGGAGCTCTATTTCCATGAACTTATCGCCTTGCGCCATCTTTTCTTCAATATCCGTGAACTCAGCGCCCAGGATTGTAACGACGCGTATCTTTGCCGAATTTTCGGGCGTGTATGCCACGATTATATCGACTTTAATATCCAGTAGGGACAAAGAGCCCGCCGCCGTCTTAAGCGCTATAATTTCGCTTTGCGTGAAAGTGAGCGAGCCTGTGTAAGTCTTGTTACCTCGCTGAATACTTCGCGGCTTGTTTCCTTTGGCGTGCAAAGGCTCTTTTTCCTGGCTCTCTTTGTAGTTTACATTACGAAAGCCTTTTATATCAATACCGCCGACGTTAAGGCTAATATCAGCCCATTCGTACTCGCGCCCGTTGATTAGAAATAAATCACTTAGTGCCATATATTTAACTTTGTTGTGTTACTTCAAAACCGAGTAATACGGTTATATACTTAGAGTAGCCATGCGGACGGACGCGAAGCTCAGCGTTTACCTTATTTGTAGCCAGCACGTTAACGGTGCGGTCTATCTTACATGTTACGCCTCTGTCGGTCGTATCTTTCGGATTGGTAGATAGTTCGCCGTTATTTGTCATGTTGGTAACGATAGCGTTTTCGACTGCCAGCTCGAAAGAACGGGCGGTTGTCTCTATCATTGTACCGTCGCTGTTTACGGGTATTTCGTCGTTAAGCTTTTCAATCAGTACCGCGTAAGCAATACGATAGGCTTTATCAATCACGCGACGGCGTGCCAACTGGTTATAGTCGTCAGTCGCTTTTGTTGCCAGGGGGTCGTCTGTTATGTAGTAACCCGACATGCCCGTAAACGTGCGAAAAGTGATATAACCCTTATCGTGCAAGGTCTCAACGTCGGCAACCTCGACCGACTTATCGCCCGCATACATAGCCAGCACATTAAGCGCACCGTCAGCCGTGCGAGCTATATTTCTTTGTACTGGCGATATCGCCACTCGCCCAGCAATTAAGCCGATAGCCTGGTTTGCTAAGCCTGGAGCTCCAGCCCCGACAACGACGCCCACACGGTTATAATTTTGTTTGCGCAAATCTTCGACCGCCTCGGGGTCGCCGCTAAAGTTTAGCCCGTCGATAATCACGAAAATAGGAGCAAAGCGCACCTCGGTTGCCCAGTCGCCCAGCGTTTCAGCGTTGAGCTTTGCGGCTTCCAGGTCGTCGTCAAACCCTTTCGTAATAGTCGGGTTTGCTCCAGCTTTTGCCGTGATGAATAGACCGCGCACTTCGCCATTTAATGACTCAATAATATTGCGGGCATAGGGGTTGTCGTAGTCCAGCACGTCCGACATTTTCAGCGTATCGGGGTAACCGATGATATAAACCTTAGTACCCTCGGTTGCCTCCGTGTAATATCCTTTTACAAGGTTGTACATTTCGGGGTTATTGTCTGAGGTAATACCCAGGTTTTCCAGGTCGCCAGTTTTGCGCAATGGATAAGTTTTAGCCAGGTCGAATTTGTCGGCAATGGCAACCGCACCCACCACGATAAGACAAATTAAACCGTCAGCGCTGGCGATAGCTTGCCCCAGCGCCCCGTTACCGTAATCTATTTTAACATTTGGTAATTGTCCCATATTAGTCCTCTTTTGTGATTGGGGTTACTGTTTTGTCATTCAAGCCCGACCCGTGTTTTTTTGCGTCTTGCTCTTTTGCAAAAGGCATAAAATCGGAGGTGAAAAATATCTCTGTCAAGCCATCATTCTTTGCGAATAAGTTTTTAGCTATACGCTTGCGTTTCTCTGTGTTAGCATTTGGCTTTTCGGCTTGCAACTCGTTTTTTACCTCTTTGCTCTCAGTTTCGGAGCTTGCGGCTTGCGTATCGGTTGTCGACGCTTTCGCCTGAGTACCCGAGCTGGGCGCTTTGACCTGGGCTGGCTTCTTATTGTTCGCGGGTTTTGCTTTAGCTTTGGGCTTAGTTACTTTTTCGACTTTTGTATCGCCCGCCTTTGTTGTCGGTTCAACGGGTTGTATATCTCCCGTTGTTGTTGTATTATCTTCCTGATTGTTTTTAACATCTGACATAATTTTGATTTTTAGAAGCTAATAGCCAATGGCTAATGACTATTAGCTGAATGAATGAAATGTTAATTTTATACGTTATCGCTGTAAATTGCGCCAAAGCCTTTAGACTGCAAAGGCAAAGCGATAAAGCGCATTTGTAAACCAATGAGATAGCCGCGCTCTTTAGCCCAGTGTTTTTCGGGCTCGCCCTCAATATCACCCATACAGCGCAAAGTTCTGGACTTCACAAAAGCGAATGACGACTCGTTGCCCGTTAATGCACCTTTAGGCTGTTTTTTGCCAGTTGCGGGGTCGTATAGTGCGTTATCGCTGAAAGTGTACACTTTGAAAGTGGCAAGTTTGCCCGTAGTCATTACAGCGTTATAGCGGTCGGAGTCCTCAGATAACAAGTCAGCCTCATGCTCAGGGCACAAAACCAGGACACGTTCGTTTTTCGGAAAATTACCTTTGTTAAACCTCATGCTCAAACGTAGCACGTCGTCAAACTTTAGTTTCTTTTTTTCGTCGCCTCTGTCCGCTCCAGTCGTTTTAATTACTGGCGTTCCTACTGTGTCTTGCAATGGGGTTAAGTTGTAAGCCGCCGAGACCGCCGCCTTTTCGGCTAATACGTTTTTATGCTGGGCTAAAACCGATTTTGTTTTGTCGTAGTTTGTCTCCAGCTCGTCAATACGTCTTACGATAGTGTTTTCAGTGTCGAATGTAGACAAAGGCACGTCGATACCGTTGTCCGTTCTTTCGGCGCTGGCAATAGGGTAAGTTGTGTTATTTTCCAAAACGTTCGGCTCAGCTCCGACCTCTGACAAGTGAATGATATTGTTATCGTTCAAAGCGTCAAAGTCTTGTAATTCCTTAAGGAATGAGCCGTCAGGATAAAAATCTTCTAAGATTATATCCGTCCAAAATTCTTTATATACTCCAGGCATGTTATTACTTGTTTTTAGATTGTTTGTACTCAGTTTTCAGTCTCTCAAACTCGGTCGGGTTTTCGTGGCTCAGGCGTTGTAATCCTTTGTTGTCTTTTTTCGCCCAGTCCATCCAAGACCAGCTCGAACGGTCTCCAGCCGTCAGGTCTGTTTTTCCTTTATCCGCCAGTTCTTTAAGGGATAAAGAGCCCTCGGTCTGTTTAGCGTCAATTATTGACTTCACATTGTCGAAGTTGTCGCCCTGTGAAAGCTTCACATAATCGGCTTTTTCTTTCTCTGTTATTTTGCCGTCTTTTACAGCCTGAGAGAGATAAGTTTCGACATGTGCCTTTTCCAGCTTGTCAACTTTTTTGTTTAGTTCGTCGATTTTGTCGTCTTTTTCCTGGACGGCAAGCTCTATTTGCTTAGCCGTAGGATTTGCAGACAAACCGAGGCTTTGACGGGTTGTTCCCGTCAGTACGATAGTGTCCTTTTCGTCCATTTTTTTACTGATTTTGTTATTATTAGAAAAGCTTAATTTGAGTTGCTCGAAAGAGATAACCTCGCGTTTTTCGTTGTATAGTCGTACCGCTCCAGCGTCGGAGGGTATGGGAGTTATACTTGCTTCTATCAGTTCCCAGTCTGTCAATACATACTCGTCGCCGATTTCTTCCATTTTTAGCGGTATAATACCGATTGACGCCCCCCGCAAAAAGCCCTCTTTTACCTTGCGGGCTTTTTCCGCCGCAATGGGGTCGCCAGCATCAAACACGGCGGTTGCTGTCATTTTGCCATTCTCAATACTGCGTTTTTCCCAGCGCCCTATCACCAGTTTTGTATCGTGGTCGTAAAGCATTACGGGGTTACTGTCGAAACGCTCAAAGCGCCCACCTGACAAGGCGACACGAAAGCCCTTTGTATTGGTTTGGCTACTATCTGATAAAATAAATATTTGCTCTTTTTCGTCCATTTGTTTACATGACTGTTTTAATTTGGTTTAACAGAAATTCAACACAAACTTACCGCGTCGAAAAGAGCTTACAAATTAACGCTGCTGTAATGGCATAACTTTTTTATTATCAGAGTTTAAAGCCTCAATTTTGCCTTATAATAATTTCGTCGAGACTGCAAAATAATACTGCTATCATGGTATAATTTTTTGATTACCAACTCGGCACATTTTCAAATTTTCAAATTGTCGAAATGGGTAGAACTCCAAAACAGGACACGAAAAAAAAGAACGCAAAAGCGCTCTTTATCACTGGGCAATATCAACAAAAAGAGATTGCCGAGCTGGTAGGTGTTACCGTGCAAACGATAAGTCGCTGGGTTAACTCCGAAAAATGGGACGTTGAGCTCGCAAGCCTAACAATAACTAAGGAAAAACAGCTCGCCCGCTACTATGCACAAATAAACGAGATTAACGAGGCTATCTCTGAGCGAGATAAGGGGCAACGTTACGCAAACAGTAAAGAAGCGGACATCCTTAACAAACTATCAGCCGCCGCGCAAAAACTGGAAAGTGAAACGGGGGTACGCGATATTGTCGACGTGTCTATCGGTTTGCTTGAATGGGTACGCGGTTTTGATGTGGAAAAAGCCAAAGAGTTAAGCGACCTTTTCGACGGATATATCAAAACTAAGTTATAATGGCAAAAGTAGCAGACAAACAAGCTCATAGCGACTGGTCGGCGTATTATGAATCATTAAAACGTTGTACGGTTGTAGATATAACCGAAACTTACGCCCAAAAACAAGCCCGTATTAAACAACTGGAGGCGGACGACGAGGCGTGGTTCAGATATTATTTTCCGCATATATCAGAAAATCAGATAACAAAAATGCCCATCCCGCCCGCCGATTTTCATATTAAGGCTACAAAAAGAGTAATGCAAGACCGCAACTGGTTTGAGTGTCGTTGCTGGTCTCGGTCGTTAGCAAAATCGACGCGTACACGCATGGAGGTTTTAAAGCTTGCTTTGACTGGCAAAAAGAAAAATATCTTAATGGTATCTAATTCCGAGGACAACGCCGAGCGTTTGTTAGAGCCTTATAAAATGGAATTAGAGGACAACCAGCGTATAATTAACGATTACGGAAAACAAAGGGGCTTTAAATGGCGAGGTACTGAGTTTGTAACAAGAAAAGGCGTTGCGTTTCGAGCGGTCGGAGCTGACCAAAACCCGCGCGGTACAAATAGTAACGCTATTCGCCCCGATGTTATCCTTTTTGATGATATAGATACGGACAAAGACTGCCAAAACCCCGAAATAATAAGAAAGCGGGTTAAGTGGATATTCGGGGCGGTTATTGGTACGCGTGAGGTGTATATCAAACTGTTAATTATAGCGTGCGGCAACATCATAGCAGAATATTGCTGTATGACTGAAATGATGAAAAAAGCGAATAAGGTAGATATAGTTAACATACGCACAAACGGGGTGAGCTCATGGTCTAAAAACAGCGAGCAAGACATCGACGAAACGTTAGCCGTTTTACCTTACTCAATCATTCAGCAAGAATATTATAATAACCCTATCACTGAGGGGCGAATATTCAACGATTTATATTTTGACAATATACCACCGCTTAAAACACTGGAGCAACTTATCGTTTACGGCGACCCGTCAACCTCCAGCCGAGAATCAAAAAACAGTTCTTTTAAAGTTGTTGCGCTTTTAGGGCGTAAAATGGAAAAGACGTATGTAATAAAAGTGTTTTGTAAACAATGTGGGCAAAATGAATTTATAGAAGCTTATTACGACATGCAACGAATTGTCGCGGCGGCTGGTGCAACCGCTCAATATTACATGGAATGTAACGGACTGCAAGACGGCTTTTTCGATGATTATTTCGACCCTGAGTTCAGACGACGAAGCCGAGAAAAAGGCATCCCTTTACATGTGCAAAAAGACAAGCGGGCAAAGGTTAATAAATATACACGTATAGAGGCAACATTAAACCCGCCTTACCGTTTGGGCTGGCTCATATTCAACAAAAAAGATGAAGAAAACGAGCAAATGCAAGAAACAATAGGGCAATTTCAAGCCGTATCACCAAGCTACTCTGGAGCAATGGACGCCCCCGACTGTATAGAGGGCGGATATTGCATATTAGATAAAAAACTGGCTCAACGTAAGGGCACATACCGAACGCAAAGGCGGGCAAGTCGTCGTTATTAATCACCATTTAAATAGTATTTAAACATGTTTATTACGATACAAGAATTACAAACGGTAATGTATAATTACCAAATAATAGAAATCACAGAGCATAACGACGATATCGCGTTGCAAGCGATTGACGCCGCAATAGAAGAGGTACGAAGCTATTTAGCCCCAAACAACAAAAAAGAGTTTGACGACGGGCGACCGCTTTATGATGTAGATAAAATTTTCGAGGCAACGGGCAACGACCGAAACGCGCTGATAGTTCGCTACTGTCTAAGTATTGCCGCCTGGTATATATGCGAGCTGGCGAATGTAGATATAATTCACGAGCAAGTAAAAGAACGGTACGACCGTGCTATCGCCTGGCTTAAGAGTGTGGTAAAAGGAGACGCAAACCCGAGATTACCAATATTAAATACAGATAATAACGGCGAGGCTGGATCGTCAAAAAAACCGTTTCGTTATGGTAGCCGTCCAAAATTCAACCATGAGGGGGACAATGAAACATATTTCAATAAAAGAAATTAATACACAATGAATAAAACAGTACAAAACATTGCACTTCGTACCCTGGCAACGCTCCAGGCTAAAATAAATGGTACGCCCTCACTGACTAATCGAAAAGGGAGTTACGCGCCTAAAACAGTACGCAAAGCCATTAGCCAGGCACGGCGAGATATTGAGGACTTGACAAGGGCGCGCACCCTGGCACTAAAAGCGGAAAACCCGAAGCAAATACAGCTCCAGGATATTTTTACCATTATATCAGACGACGCCCACCTGACTTCGCAAATGAATAACCGAAAGGAGCAAACAATCGCGGCGAGTTATGAAATGTTGACGCCTGATAAAAAGACCGACGACCGCCTGACGGGTATAATTAGCGACCTGGAGCTTATACCTGATTTGTTCGGCTATATGTTAGATAGTGAATATTATAATCATTCATTAGTCGAATTATCAGTCGAAGACAACACGCCGAAAATTGAGCTTATACCGCGCCGTAATGTAGTGCCCGACTTTGGGCGCTTTTATCCTGATACCTCGTTCGATAGCTTCCTGGAATACCGAAAGGCTAAAGAGTATAAACGCTGGTTACTGGAGTTTAACTCGGGACATTTGGGTATATTAAATAAAGCCGTACCGCATATTTTATTTAAAAAATTTGCTCAGTCTTGCTGGTCGGAGCTTTGCGAAATTTACGGCATACCGCCCCGCGTAATGAAAACAGACACGCGCGACCCCGATATGCTGGATAATGCCGAGGCAATGATGCGCGACATAGGTGCGGCGGCGTGGTTTATTATCGACACAACGGAGGACTTCGAGTTCGCCCAGGGCGTCAGCACAAACGGCGATGTATATAACAACCTTATACGTCTTTGTAACAACGAAATGAGTATGTTAATTTCGGGGGCGGTTGTAGGGCAAGATACAAAGAACGGCAACGAGTCAAAGGAAAAAATAAGCATGGAAATAACCGACCGACTTGTGCAATCTGATAAGCGTATGATTGAGAACTATATGAATAGCCTTGTTATACCCGCTTTGTATCGCATTGGCTGGATTCCAGCGACAACCTCGAAATTTAAGTTTACAGCCGCCGAGGACATAGACCGACTCTTTGATATGACGGTGCAAATTATGCCACATAAAAAAGTCTCTGACAAATTTATAAAGGAAAAATTCGGCATTGAAGTAGAGGGCGACCGTTACGAAATTGTACAACCTACTGAGCCCACCCAGCCCGAGAAAAAGGATAATGACGGCAAAACCGAGAAAGGCGATAAATTAAATTTTCAGTAGGTGCGGGCACGGCATCACCTGATAAACTGACGTTGCATGAGTATTATAATTGTACGTGCCCCGATTGTGGCGGACATACGGAACGCGTGGCGCTATCGGCGACCGAGAAAGGCAAGCTATTAAAGGCTTTTAATAAAGTGGCTCGCTGGACTTTCGACAATAAGAAAACCAGCATAACACTTGACGACCTGGATAACAAAACCGTGAAAGGGCTGATTAATGAAATAAACAGCGTTTTGCAAGATGCGCTCCAGGCGGGTATCACTTACGAAATACCCGAGGCGATGTTACAGCACTTTAATAAAAATATATATGTGTTTTCGGGGGCTAAAACATACACGGAGTTACGCGAGCTCAGCGACTTGTTAATCGACGACAAAGGCGAGATAAAAAGCTTTTCTAAGTTCTTTAAGGACGTGCGCCAGGTGCATAATGATTATAACAAAGCTTACCTGGAGAGTGAGTATATTTTCGCTCAACAATCGGCGCAAATGGCGAGTAAGTGGGTCGAGTTCGAGCAAGACGGCGACGAATATAATTTACAGTACCGCACCGCTAACGATAGCCGTGTGCGTTATGAGCATGCTGTATTACACGATATAACCTTGCCGCCGAGCGACCCGTTTTGGGCTAAATTCTTTCCGCCGAATGGCTGGCGCTGTCGTTGCAATGCGGTACAAGTCAGAAAAAGCCGTTACCCTCAGTCGGATAGTACAACCGCTAACGACCTGGGCAATAAAGCAACTTATACCGTCGGAGCTGGCGGGGTTAATACCTCCGAAATGTTCCGCTTCAATCCTGGTAAGCAAAACGTTATTTTTCCGCCACATCACCCGTATTTAAAAGATAAAGAGGTAACTAAAATGCTAAACGAATGAGTGATTTTGTAAACAGAATTTTAAAAGATTTGAAAGTCGATTTAACGGAGGCTTTCGACCGAAATTTTGAGCGCAAGGCTTTCTTCAGTGGCGCACCCTGGCAACCTACAAAACGCCCAGTTTCGCGGGGCTCTCTTTTGGTGAGAACGTCGGCAATGCGTAATTCTATAAAGCCAACCATACAAGGCGAAAGCCTGGTTTATAGTTCGTCAAAGCCTTACACGGGCATACATAACGAGGGCGGAACTATCAACATGCCAGCACGTAAGCAAGTGATACACTTTAATAAAAAGGGTCGTTTCAATAAGAACAATAAAAAGGCGTCTTACGCACAAAAAGCAAGTGTGGGGGCTTATACGGTAAAAATGCCGAAACGTCAGTTTATAGGCGATGCACCCGAGGTTACAAAGATTGTAAACGAAGTAACAACCGAACATGTGAAAAGGGAGCTTAAAGATTATATAACTAAATTATTCAATAAGTAATGGATAAACTAATAGAGGCAATACAAGACCGCCTGGAGGCTAAAGTCCCCGAACTAAAATATATTGACGAGGACTGGGGACAAATGGACGATTACGAACGCCCGCCCGTAAAATACCCGTGTGCGCTTATCGAAGTGCAAGACGCCGACTATACCGACGACGGCGAGCTCAGACAACGCGGGCTGGTTATGGTAACTATAAAGCTTTATTTTTTGAGGCTTTCAAATACTTCAAACCGTGCACCACAAACGCAAAAGAATGAAGCGCGCAAAAACTGGGATACTTGCAAAAAAGTAAATCAAACCTTACACGGGCAAGACTTTTTACCGCCTGGCTTTGCAACCCTGGCACGTAAGAAAATGAGCCCACCGATACGCCGCGACGGAATTTATAACCGTAATATTGGTTATGCGGTTGCATTTATTGACGACTCATGTGTCCCAGTAAGAAAAACGACGCCAGCCAGTCCGATAATAAGAGCAGTTATTCAGACCGTATAAAAAAAGTGCATTTTCATTAAAAAAAGATTGATAAAAGTTTGTTATATGCAAACTTTTTATTATATTTGTATATGCTTAAAAACTGCGGGGTCAGCAGGATAAAGTCGACAAACGCTCTATGAAATATTTGATTAACGCAATCCTAGAGATTGCAGAACAAAACCCCGACGGGTTTACAGTTAAGCTTCCAACTTTGGAACATGTAACAAGCGGTTTTATTTGTGCATACGCTGAAACTCAAAACTGCTTTAATGTGGACGGGCTCGAAAAAGTTTTAAAACATGCTTTAGAAAACGGGCAAATAGTCGGGGGCTGGTTTAATACCGAAAACAACCTCTTTTACTTTGATAGTTCAAAAGTATTTGAAACTGAAAGCGAGGCGGTCGAGTTCGGAAAGCAAAACCTACAAATCGCAATCTTTGACCTTAACGAATTAAGAGAAATAAGATTGTAAAACAAAGGGCGGGGCGCAAGCCTCGCCACTTTAAAAGTTAATCAATATTCAAGCGTTTAAACGGTATTTAATCAATGTTTAAAAAACTGGGGGCTCACCAGGATAAAAACGAGAAAAAGAGTATGTATAGATTATACAAAGGTTTTCAAAAAATCGGCGAATTTAGCACTATATCAGAAGCTAAGAAAAACGCACCAAAAGAGGACGGAGTTTATAACTTAATAGGTGACGGCTGGTATCGCGATTCATGGGTGATAATCAACGGCACATATTACAATCAGAGTAACGGTTATGATTAAAGGAATTGAAAAACTTGATTTTCTGACTAAAACGGAGCTTAAAAAAATTGAGCTCTCAGAAACGAATTATAAAAGGTTTTCGCGCATATATTTTGAAGTGCTGGACTACGACCAGGACAAAAAGGAGGTTATCGTTAAAGTTTGGCAAAACGAAAGCGAGGCGGGTAAATACTTAACCAGTGGCGAGCTTATCTCCAGGATAAAAGAGGCTTTTAACTTTTTACCTGACGGTGTCTCGTTATATGTTCGTCCTATTCCTTACGAAAAAAGCAAGCTATTAAGCTATAATATTGAGGACGTGCGGGCGGATATGGAAAAATACAGCTTGCAACAAAAAGACCTCGTTAAGCTCCTGGATATTGACAAAGCAAGTATAAATATTTTGCTCAATGGAGGGCGTGAGCTCACGAAGTATCAAAAAGCAATGTTTTACTACTTTTTTGAGTACATGAAACTTAAATAACGAAAGCCTCGCAAATGCGGGGCTTTTTTATTTAATCAGTATTTAATTTAATAGTTCTGGGAAATCCTCCAAAAATCTTTTAGCAAGAGCATCCGCTCCTTTTTCGGTTGGGTGTACTTTGTCTGTTTGATTTAAGAAACCATCAAACCAGTTGCCCGCATCATCCGATACAGCCAAAGAAAAATCTATATATCTGTAACCGCTCGCACGTACATACGTGTTTATCTCTGTTTTATCCCGTGTTGGTACTGAGGGTATCGTTATAAGTATAGGCTCAGCGCCGCTCTTTTCTATTAGTGTAATCGCTTGCTCTGTTATTGACTTCCATGTAGCAAACGAGTTGTCATTCATACCTGACCCCCAAATAACATATCGGGGTTTCGAGAATCTAACAGCTTCCTTAAGAAGTGCGTATAAATCATAACAATTGCCTCCCGAGAAATTACTTGTCATAAAGCTTTGTACACCTTTTTTAATATATAAATTACCTGCAATTCTTTCGACACTTGATGCACCGCCATAACTATCAGCTATATATAGTATATCTTTAGTGCAATCTGTTTTAGCATCAAAACTAAGACTTGCAACTGTATAAGTCCCATTAAGACTCTCTACAAATATACCGTCATTTCCTATAAATAGGTCTGTAACAAGAGAGAAACTTTCATTATTTGAAGTTAAATTAATAGTTGTTTGATTGTATTTTTGAGATATATCAATATTTAAGTTTTTATCTATTTTTATTCCATGTAAAATGGTTTTTACTAAAGAAGTAGGATTTGTTACTGTATAGACATATATATTTATTGAATCAATTTCTACATAAGAACCTTGATAAATATCTCGACCTTTTCCAATTCTAATACGTCCGTTTGATTCAAATGTTAACTTACAAGAAATATCCCACAAGTGATTGCACATAACTAAAGGTAATTCTACTTTTTCTCCCTCTTTAACTGTTTTACTCTCCAATATTAATGGAAAATTTGTTGTTATAGAAGGGGTGTCTGTGGATGGGCTAACTGTATTCTTGTGTGAGCATGAATTTAATAGCCCTACCAAAATAAAATATACAAAAATGATTAAATTTTTTCTCACTGGTATTTTTATTAAAAAAACATTTCTATTTAATGAGAATCAAAGATATAAATATTTATTCAAAAGAAAAAAAGCCCCAGCGATGCAATGAGCACGCCGAGGCTTTCAGTTAATCAAATTGTAATACCATTTGCCCACACTGGGCGTCTTGTAATTCTTTCTCTATGTTCATGCTCATATATCGCCAAAACGTGCGCTCTCCCATAGGATAAATATTGTTGACTTGCTGGCGGTATGCCTGAGCTTTAGAGCGGCTTTGGTTGCCTGGTTCATAAAGTTTCATTGTCATTTCTTGTACTATTTTTGCTCGTTTTATGACGTTCATTCTGCGGCTTTGCGCACGTTTTTTTGATATACTTTGCATAAGTCCCAAAAATTTAGTTTATCTTTGTAATTACCAGCTACAAAGCTCTTAATCGTTTCCAGGACGTTAGGGGCTTTTATTTTTTTGGAAAAACGTCTCCTATCGCTTTATATACTTGCCAAAAGCCCGAAAGCTCATTCTTTGCACTGGTCGGGGCGAGAATTAAATAAAAGCCCGCCACGCGCACCAATTTTGACAAATAGTATAACACCAAGCCCAACACATAAAAAGTGAGCATATAAAGCGCCGAGGCTATCCAGCGCAAAATATCTAATGCTATTTGTTTACCTTTTTTCATTCTTCCAGGGTTTTATATGATTTATCATTTTACCTAAACTTATTATATAGCAATACACAAACGGAGCACCCAGCTTTGTATCTCCCAGCCCCTCGCTTATTCCCAAACATTCAAATACAGCGCGAGGGCATCTGTTACCGTAACCGTTAATAAGCTCTACATACTTGAATTTTTTAAACGTCCCGTCCTTATTCTTTAACCGACTGTTATAGTGAGGTTTTATCTCCCTATATTCTTCGGGCTTTTCACCGCTCACGCATTTATCAAACCATTTGCCCTTTATAGGGAGGCGTAGCGTTTCGTTATCTGTAATATTCATTCTTTTATTATTTTTAGATATGATACTTTCGCGGCATCGCCTGTTATCACTTGCACCAGCTTACCGCCTTTAAATACTCTGAGCCGCTTAAGGCTCGAATTATAAGAAAATGATATATCTTTCATTCTGTTATCGGTTCGTTAGGCGTCCAGCGTATAATAATATCAGCTTTCAGCTCGCCCGCACCTTTGCACCTTTGGCAATCGTTTATTATAAACTCACCAGCCGCCGAGCCGTGATATCCTTTTGCGGTTTTAAAGTTGCCCACGCCTTTACACGCTGGGCACTTCTTAACGACCTGGATAACCTCGGGTGCGTTGTCCCAGTTGAGCGGGTCGGGCGTTATTTGTATCAATGAAATTAAATCGCTCATTTATTACCTTTTTTTAATTGTTTCTCTAACTTTTCAAAATGTTTAGTCATTCGCTCAGGAGTCATATTACCGCCTTTGTCTTGAAACTGACTACTCACGCTCATACTTGCACCCGTCGCGCATCTGTCGGCGAAATATTCACGAAACCAGCTCATTACTTTAGGCATATCCAGCGATTCGTAAAACTCGCCATACTCGCCCGTTTTGGCTTTTCTGAATATTACATGTATATCGGCACGGTAAGACTATAATACTCGGCGACAATCTCGCGGGCTATGTTATCGACCTGGGCGTCCCTGGCGGGCGTTTTAAGTTCACGTTTTCGCATAAGTCGATTAAATGCAGTTTGATAATAGCCTCTATCTTTGCGTTGCCATAGTCGCGTCGTAAAACGGCTAAACTGGGGTATTTATCGCGGTTACTCTCAGCTACCAGCAAAGCGTCGTTAATCGTTCTCACTTGCACCAGGTCGCGCCCCAATACGTCAGGTTGTAAGGTCGTTAAGGACACGGGCTTTGTAGTCGTCTGTAATTCCTGTTTTCTTTCCGCCATTTTTCCTTATACTCGCTACTATTTCGTTAAACTTGTTATTTATCACCGTGAGAGAGAAAGCATTTTGTTTATACCAGTCAGGTAAATAATAGATAAGGACATTAAACGAGTCCAGTTTTTCGAGGTCGTCTTGTACATTTTCTATTTTACCTATCTTATTTATTATTGAGGCTAAAGCTTTGCCGTCTTTTGCCTCGAAAGAATAATCGAAACTAGTATGTTTTTTGTATGCTTCCAGGAACGTGTCGCGACACTGGGCAAAGAGTGTTGTTTCTTTCTCTTTGCTTTGGCGCTCATAAGCTACGCCCAAAGAGGCTGCGAGCGCTTCGCGTAGTTGCTCTTTGCTCGCCTTTGGGCTTTTTAGGGTTTTGAGTTGCTGGTCGCGTGTCATTCGGTTGTCTCTTTTTTAAGCTCAATATAAAACGCCTCGTCTTGTACCACTTCGACGCCGACCTTTTCAAGTAATGGAGCGACCGCCTCGTCGTTACGGTCGGCGAGTAGCTTATCTTTCGCGGGCTCGTCAACGGTGCGGACGTAACCAGGTAGGAACTCTTTTAATAGGTTAGTAACCGCCGCCCAGGTAAAGCCCTTTTTATTCTTAAGTTTTGGCGTGCCGATACGAAAACCGATAACACCGTGCGAAAGCTCCAGGCTCTTTTTCTTTGAGAACTGGGTCTCTTTGTTTTCCAGGGCGAAAGCTTGCACCAAGTCGAAAGCCTCGCTTTTCTCAGCCTCCAGCTTCGCCAGCTCGTCGGCTTTCTCGTCGCGTAACTTTGTGAACTTGACGTCCAGGTCGGCGTTAATCTTTACGATACTGGCGTCAGCCTTTGCGTAGGCTGTTAACGCTTCATTCATTTGCGACTCTGAAATGTTTGTCAAAACTGTTTTTTTTACTCTCTTTGCCATATCTATACTATTTTTAAATTATATGTTCGGGTTTACTGTAATCTACTGAGGGGCTTTCGCCAGTCATTCGGCAACGGTCTATTTTTAGTGCATTGTACCGATGTACCAGCGTGTCCCATTCTTTCATCGTTTTAGCCTCCAGGAGTGCCACTTCTAAGCGGTCGAGCTCCTTATCCAGTTCTTTAAAAGTCATATATCAATCGTTTTTAATAATTCGTTTACGCTTGCCTGTAAATCTTTATTTCTAAATCGGTTATATAAATCTTTTAAAGTCGGCAAGGCTATATCGTTAAACCTGGTAACTTTCGCCCCTTTGCACGCAACGGCTTTTACATAGTCCATTGTCGGTTTGTAGCCCCGCCCCTCCAGGTTTGAGAAAATCGCCGCTATCAGTTTTTTGCGGGCTTTATCCAGTCGGTCGTCGGCTTGCTGTTTTTGCGTCCTGGGCGATAGCTCGGCGCGCATCTTTCTGTATTTGGTCGGATATTTCTCGAAAAGCTCCTTTAAGCTCTCAGTCTTGCCGCCTGAGTAATCGAATATTATACCCTCTTTTATCACCTCGTCGTAACCTTGCCCCCAGCCGTCAACTGTTTTGAGGTACGCGAAAAACCAGGCGTGCGGGTTAGCTGTTTTTGTTGCTGCTTTCATATCAATGTTTTTTAATTATTCGACTACCGCCCAATACTCGTCGGCTTTCTCTTTCCAAATATTGAAGTACCCCAGCTCGCCGAAATAGCGACCTTGTGATATTGCCCTGTGTCTATCGCAAAATATTTTTAGCGATGCTTCGCGATAAACTTGTGTCGCTGGTTGTTTGTCAGGCAAGCCGTTAGGCAATACATGACATACAAAAATTATCAGCTTGTTAGGAAATAGTTCTCGAAGTTCTTCTACTTGTTTAGCCGAAATACCGCTTTTCTGTATGGTATCTATCACTATTACATCGTTGCGGGTATTGGTTATTTCTTCTTTAAGCTCTTTATATCCAATCAATGAGTTAATCATTACAATATTTTTCGCAACCTCTTCGAGCCCTACTCTGCGTATAGTATCTTGCATAGTGCGGCTTTGTTGCTCTTCAAAATTGTAAAAACGAACTCTCATACCGAGCAAGGCAAGTGCTTTGATTAATTGCACTACAAAGCTTGTCTTGCCGTTTGTTGGACGACCGCCAACATACCATATACCGCCTTTCTCAGGACGCCCGAAAGCAAGTAGCCACTCGCCCGTAAATTCGATTACATCGAACGTCATACTTAGAAAATTGGTTATAGACGTAGCCCTTTGCCTTGTTGCCTTTTTTGCCATAGTTTAAATGCTCTTTAAATGGGGTTTAATTATAAATCGAATAGTTTGCGGAATAAGTCCTCAGTCAATGGAGCGCCCATTCTGTCGGCTTCCTGTAAGGCATACTCCAGGTAGTCGTTTAGTTCGCCGTAATTGTCAGCCAAAGAGATAAGTAATGTTTTGAGGTCTTCGTCGTCTAATTGCTCAAAAAATGGACTAAATCTCTTTTTCTTTTCTTCTGATTTTATGCGACGTATGCCAGCTTTGACGCGGCGGCAAAATTGCGGTATGCCCTCTACATTATCTTCTTTTAATTTATCCAGCTTTTCTTCAAGCTGTGGCGTTCCTATCAACACGATAGGACAAATACCTCTAAAAGCATCATAAAGAGCCTTAAGCATTTTAAGGGCTGGTATTGTTAAATTTTCCGCCTCGTCGATTATAAAAATCAACTTCGCCCCGCCCATTTTAAGGACGTTTAAGCGGTTTGCTATTCTTTTCAGCTTACTAACATTGCTACCAGTAGCCGCGACCCCTACAAGCTCGCAAAGCTCGTCTATAATATCTCTTAATTTGTGCAAGCTACTAACGGTTATGCCGTAACTGTGAGCTGGGTAATTCATCATAAAGTCGTCAAATGAGAATGTTTTACCGCACCCCGTTTCGCCTATAAGCGTTTTACCGCGACCGCTTACTTTAGCGTCCAGCATTTCGGTTGTAAGCTGTATATACTCGGGGGTCTCCTTTAGCTCCCAGTAAGAGCGTTTAAATGTATAGCCGATAGCTTTAGCCACTTTCTCGAAATAACTGTCTTTTATTTCAGTTTTGCCGATTGTAAACTCGCCTCTGAGCATGGCGTTTATGTAGCTCACATTTATTTTTATAGTTTGAGCAAGTGGGTCTTGGCTCAATCCTTTGTCGGCGGCGTAGGCTTTCAAAGCCTCAATTATTGCTTTTTTTGTTTCTTTGTTCATAATATCTTAGTTTATTGATGTTTGTAATAATTCTCGTCTTGCCTTATAAAAATCTTCTTGCTCCAATGAGCTTTCTTTCTCTATTTTCTTGCTGGCTTTCTTTATAGCTCGCTGGGCGGTTTTCTTTTGTTCTTCGAGGGCTGTCATATTGCTAACCTCTTTTTGTAACTCGCCGATGTCTATTTTGCCTTTCTTCGCTTTGCTGGTATTCACACCCTTAAGAGGGGCAACGCTGAGCCCGTGTTGGTTCGGGTGCATATTGTTTTCAGCCAGTAACTCGTTTCGCTCACGCTCGTTATCTATGCGCATTTGTTTATTTTGAAAGTCAATTTTGCGGATGAAACTAAGGTCGGCGCTTGTTTGGTTTTGCATTGCGCCCTCAATATGTATAAATGGCTGTGCCATAGTCACAAATCGCATACCCGAGGCGTCCTTTTCATAAAGCGATACGATACTCATATCGTCAGGGCAATATCTTGTATAAAATTTGCGACCTATATTTTTGCGGTAAAAGTCCATATCGGGCATGCCTTCAGAGGTTAGCACCTCATAGGCATATTTTACTTTCTTAACTTCTATTTGTAAGCCTCCAGCTCTGTAAGTGGCGGGGTCTTTTGTGGTAACCCCGAAAATAGAAATCATATCCAACCAATCAACGGCTTGCGTTTCTTCGTTTACGCTGGTGCGGTACATTTCGTTGCGGGCTATTCCTGTTTTTGGGTGAGGTGCGTTATTCCATTCTTCACGGCGTTTTGCGTACTGGGCTTTTACTTCGTCCAGTGTCGGCAAATTTCCACGCTTAATATTTTCGAGTGTAAATTCGTCATTACCTCGGCTTTCCTTTTTCTTCGCTGTTATATTTTGCCCCGTGAAATACCAGTCTTTATGTAAAAATTGAGATTGAAAACGGTTAAATGCTGATTCTATTGTTTTTGATTTTCCGTTATATGGGGCGGTATTAACAGCATGACGGGCTAAATTTTTCAACAAATCGGAGCTTTCGAGCTTTTTATGCCCGCCCTGGTTGTCATATTTCAGCTCATAAGGTTTGTGTCCCGCCCTCTGTATAGCCATTTTGTAAGCAAAATACTGAGCCTCATAATCTTCTGTCGGGCTGATATGGTAACCCAAAAACACTTCACTGTATGCGTCCATAACCTCATATACATTGCATGTTTTTGTTTTCCCGTTTTCGTCCTGGTAATAGTAGTTTAACTTCGTACCGTCCGAGTACCACAGAGTATCGCGGCGGGTTAATTGCTTGCGTCTGTGCTGACGTCCAAACTTTTCTTTTGCCGATAGCTCGCCAAATCTTGCAGCGTGCCACAACGGCTCTATTTCGGGTCTGTATAGGTAATCGCGCACCGCTTTAGTGCTTTTCAATTTCTTCCAGCCTCTCTTTTCAGCCTCGCAGTTATATTCGGCGAAAAGTTGCTCCAGGGTTACAATATCTATCGACCTGGTAGACCAGCGCGACACGAGCCATTTTCCCGCTTTTTCGGTTATTTTTACGGAGTATGTATTCGCAAATCGTTGACTAACAAGGCTGATATAGCCGTCTCTTATATATTCCTGTAACTTTTCTTGTAGACGACGCGGGTTTTTAGGTAGGTCGTGAGTTATTTTGTCATCTTTAAGCGTCAAAAGCTTTTGAGTTGCTAAAGCCGCATTTTTCCAAAACTCACCCGTAAGCGGTCGTTTGCTTTTGCTACGGCTCGCCATTACGTGTTTGTCCCATGCCAGCTTTAAAGCATCCAGTACCGCCGCATTATTTACATACAATTCTTGCGTTTCTTCGGGCAAGTTCTCTATACGGTCTGTATATTCAATAGTATGAAGTTTGAAAAAGCTAACAGCCTCAGACTTAATTTCTATATTCTTAAGTAAGCCCTCTTTTTCGGCTTCGACCTTTGGGTCGCCGAAACGTTCTTGCGCCAGCTTTTTATATTTTGGGGGCAAGCTGTCAAAGGCTATTAATGTGGGGTTACCCTCACCGCCGCCATTGCGAACAATCTTTAATTTTTTGCGATAGTTCAGAGAGTTTAATGTACCCTCAGGCATTATTCCGTTAGGGTTGCTTTCTGATATAATCAAAGTGCTACGACTAATACACACTATACCGTTATATGTTTCCATATTCTAAACTTTATTCTTTTTGCACCCGCCCAGGGCTCGAACCTGGGGCGCTTGCCTATCGGGTAAATGGGGTTATCATTTTTATTGCTTCTTTTTCGCTAAGAGTACATGGAGCGCCGCAATAATGTTTCTTTGTAGGGTTGTAGGGGATAAATACGAAGTTGTCGCCACTCATTCCATAAAAGACAACCGCCTGGCTTATACCCCCGTTATTGCAGTTGTAGACCGCCGATAAATCAAAGGATATTCTTTTCATAGCAGATAATTTTTTATTGCTGACATGCGCGAGCGGTCAATTTCAATATTTGGATTAATAGGAAAGCCGCGTTTTAGATTTTTGTTTATTGCTATTTCTGAAATTTTGGCTTTGAATGGTGAGCCGAGATTATCAACTTTTTCAAGTTTCTTTATTTCGTATTCGTCAAATGTATTTTGAGTTCTTACAAAGCTTATGAGCTTAGCCCATAATGCACGGCGGCGGGTATCGAAATATTTAAAAGGAGCTTTGTCGCTTCTGATACGGTTTTTTTGTGCTTCGCGCACTTCTATATATCCGTCGCAACAATCCATTAAGTCTGTACAATTTGCGGCGATTGTGTAAGCTGATAATTTTTTCATACTAATTAAGGTTTTAAGATTTCTAATATTTTACTTGCATCCGACTGTATGCAATCGGCTAAATAGCTTCGTGTATTTCCTTTTTCACCCCTCAATACTTGCCCTACATACTGAGGTGAGCATTTATACTTGCGTGCAAGTGCTGTTTTCGGCAAGTCTTTTAGCTCCGTTTCTGTTAATACTTCTTTTTGTTTCATTTTCTCAACTTTTATATTTATTTGTATATCTTTGTTTCGATTACAATACAAATATACGTCAAAATTTAGACCATCAAAATAAAATGGATAAAATTTTTGCCCCTATAAAAGGGAGGGTATTAGAATATATTGATTATAAGGATATTACAAAAGAATCTTTTTATAAAGAATCAGGGGTTACAGCATCTAATTTCAAAGGAAAAGGAATAGAGAGCGAATTGGGAGGTGATAAGATAGCCAAAATATTGTCCTTGTATGATGATTTGAACGCTGAATGGCTTTTGACTGGTAACGGCGATATGATTAAAAAGCCAAACACAAAAGTTATTGAAGCTTTAAAAAACAAAGTTGTAGACAAAGAAGAAACTCGCCCCCGTGTACCATATAGCGCCGCCGCTGGGTCTCTATCGGTTGTTATGGATGGTGTAACAGCAAACCAATGCGAGCAAATGCCATTAATAAAGGCTTTTGCGCGCTACGATTTCACAATATTAGCTTATGGGGATAGTATGTTGCCTGAATATCATTCGGGCGACGAGTTAGCATGCTTATATATAAAAAACACCTCTTTTGTTCAGTGGGGGCGTTGTCACGTATTAGATACAGCACAGGGAATTATCGTTAAACGTATCTTTGATAATGGCGAGTTTATACGTTGTGTATCTGATAATGAATATTATAAAGAATTTAAAATACACAAATCAGAGGTATATAGTATTTCTTTAGTGATAGGTATGCTAAGGAGATATTAGTACAAATATTGTTATATATATACCATCTACATTAATAAGAGGTTAATTTATTCATTACAAGACAATTAATAACAGAAAAATATTTACTTTTTATGTTCTTAGGGGGTATATTAGACGCGTTTTATATTGTTTTATAGGCCTTTTATAGGTGTTAGCATACTATCAATAACGGTTATTGAATAAACTTTTGAATAAACATTCGCATAAACAATATGTACATTTTGACTTTCGGACACTGCAATAATCCACAATACAAGCCATTAATTTAAACCTCATTTAATAGCTATTTATATCGAAGTTCAACACGCACAACGGGCGATATAAGACGAAATAACGCCGTTTTAGCCACTTTATGCCCCTATCTATACCCTCAATACAAAAAAAGAGGCTATAAAGCCCCTTAATTCACCCAGCACTTAACAGCCAGTTAACATACAATTCACATCTTGCACGTTTAGTTTTTATTCCACATATCAAGCATTGTAAACCTAAACCCTTTATACATAATATTTTTACACCTTTTTATGATATTCGCCTTTTGCACTTTTTGTTTTTACCCCCTTATAAGTACAACTATACTGCAAAATTCCGCAGAAAATTTTAAATCAATCAAATACGCCCTCCCTTTTTCCAAGACTTGCTATAGTAAGGCTCATCTAAGTGATTTACTACAACACCCTGAGAGGTAGATGCATGAATAAAGAAGCCATCCTTGAGATATATGCCTACATGACTTATTTTTCCTCTATTCTTTGACGTAGCAAAAAACACGAGATCTCCTGTCTGCAATTGCTTTTTTGAGACATGTTTCATCTTCATTCTAGCCAAATCAGAAGTCGACCTTGGTATTTTTTTGTTATATACTTTTTGATACATCAAATAAGCAAATCCTGAACAATCAAGCCCTTTGCGTGATAAACCCGCATGGCGATAAGGAACACCTAACCATTGTGAAACCTCGGCATAAAGAGGCATATTATAATCGTCCCCTTTATTAAGATTACTTAGTTCGATTCCTAATTTTTCTGACAATTCAGCAACCTCTTTGGGGTCATACAACAGACCACTTTGCAACTTCTTACTTCCACAAGAAGTTGTTAAGAAAATCACAGATAGTGATAAGATAAAGATTCTGATTATAAGTCTAAGCATAAACAATTGGATTATCTCGCATAAAGATAATCAATAAGAAAAAGAAAAGCGATTCTTGTTTCCAAAAACCGCTTTTCAATATATAAATAAAGAGATAGATTAATTATTTCTTCGTGCCGGAAAATGTTATTGCGAGATCAGGAATATCGATATCTTTTACATCTATTTTAAGATCAAGCTTATTGTTATTCACAGAACCTTCTACTGTAACATTAGCTTCCATTTCTAATAAATTATTGATTTTTATTGTAATCTTTTCCGTCGATTTTTCTATTTTATAAGTATCCCCCGTTTTAGAAACAGGAACACTTTTAATCTCAATTCCTGTTACAACTAATGACGTTGTCTCACTTGTCGGAATAGTCAATGAGGATAAAGATATTTTTGCACGATTTGTAGTTCCAGAACTAGCTATCGAAATATCTTGCTTGCCAGATATCATATCCGGAATAATTAAATCACCATTATATGTTCCTGATATCTGAGATACATAGTCATCTGCGACCGCATCATCGTCATCATCACCACAAGCTGTAAAGGTTAGCATGCTCAATGAAAAAACCATTGTCAAAAAATAAATAATTCTTTTACTCATAAGAAATGTTTTTGAGGTTAATAAATATTTTACCTTTCTTAGATATTCAAAATGTAATTTTAGATTCGTCTAATTGTTAAAGATACATTTCTTCTGATATTTCACGCTTCTTTTTCGCTTTAATTTATCTACGTCTAACAAAATATTAACAAAAATTAATCCATTAAATACTTATCTATATGTTGTGCAGTCTTCCGCCCGGAAGCAATACTGGTCACCACTAAAGACTGCCCACTCACACAATCTCCTGCTCCAAATACTTTAGCTACATTCGTCGCACGGTTTATATCCGTAAGCACATTATGACGTATCTCGTCAGTCTTTATAGCCAGTTCTTTTAGTAAACCTTCCTGTATAGGATGAACAAAACCAAGAGCCAAGAAGACTAGATCTACTTTATGTATCTCAGGCTTGCCTACTTCCTTCATAATATGCTTACCACTCTCGTCTTGCTCCCATGCAACCTCAACGAGCTCAACGGCTGTCAACTTGCCATTTTCACCAATAAACCGCTTAGTATTTAATGACCAGCGTCGTTCACAACCTTCCAAATGGGATGAAGATGTTTTCAGAACTACAGGAAACGGATTAGGCCAAGGATTTTCTATATCTTCAAGCTTTGCAGGCCTTGGCAATATCTCAATTTGCATCACACTTGCTGCCCCCTGACGGTTTGCTGTTCCGATACAATCGGAACCCGTATCACCTCCCCCAATTACAAGGACATGCTTTCCTTTTGCATCGATAAACTGATCGGTGGGCACTTCTTCCTTAGCGATCATCTTATTTTGTGCTGTTAGATATTCCATCGCATAATAAACACCTTTAAGTTCTCGCCCTTCAACCGGTAGATTACGTGGAACTTGTGAACCAATGGCAACACATACTGCATCATATTCTTTAAGTATATCTTTCCCTTTTATATCTTTCCCTATTTCAGCGTTCACTATAAATTTAACTCCCTCTGCCTCCATCAGTTTCAGACGGCGATCTATAATATTCTTATTCAGTTTAAAATCGGGGATACCAAATCGTAATAAACCTCCAATATGAGAATTCTTTTCATATACTGTTACATCATGTCCTTTCTGATTCAGTTGATTTGCTACTGCAAGACCAGAAGGGCCTGAACCAATAACAGCCACCTTCTTACCTGTACGATAGACCGGTACTTTAGGCTGAATAAAACCTTCGTTAAAAGCATGCTCCAATGCAGAAGCCTCATTTTCACGAATTGTTACAGGTGCTCGATGTATCGATAATACACATGACTTTTCGCATGGAGCAGGACATATCCGCCCTGTAAATTCAGGAAAGTCGTTCGTCTGCATCAAAACCTCTGCAGCCAACTTCCAGTTTCCTTTGTAAATATATTCCTGAAATTCGGGCATCTTATTTCCAAGCGGACACCCCCAATGACAAAAAGGAATACCACAATCCATACAACGTGATGCCTGTTCACGTCTGTCTTCTGTATTTAGAGTTTGCTCTACTTCACCAAAATCTAGGATGCGTTCCTGAATCGGACGGTATCCTGCGTCTTTTCTCTTGACTGTTAAAAATGCTTTTGGATTTCCCATGATTCATTCCTCCTTAATAATCAAATTCTACTTGTGCTATTTTTTGTTTTATAGCTTCTAATTTTTCATCCTGCAATACTTTCTTATACTCGATAGGTGTTACTTTCATAAATCTTTCGACTTCGGTATGCCAATTATCGAGAATATATTTAGCCAGAGGACTGTTTGTATAATTATAATGGTTTGTTATCAAGCGACGAAGCTCTTTACTATCGTAAGTATCTTCAATCAATGATAGTTCAACCATCTGCATATTGCAAAAATAATCGAAGTCACCGTCTACATTGTACACGTAAGCAACCCCTCCGCTCATACCGGCAGCAAAGTTACGTCCCGTTTTTCCCAGAACCACAGTACGCCCCCCTGTCATATATTCACAGCAGTGGTCGCCTGCTCCTTCTACAACAGCAATAGCTCCACTGTTACGCACACAGAAACGTTCGCCAACCCGTCCATTAATATAAATCTCACCAGATGTAGCACCGTAAAGTAAGGTATTACCTGCAATAATATTATCGTGAGGCTTGAATACCGAAACAGCCGGCGGAACAATAATTATCTTACCTCCCGACAAGCCTTTACCTACATAATCGTTAGCATCACCTTCAAGCCTGAATGTTACACCATGTGCAAGGAAAGCTCCGAAACTCTGTCCGGCAGAACCTTGGAATGTACATTGAATAGTATCTGCCGGAAGTCCTGCATTACCATATTTTTTAGCGATCTCACCTGAGAGCATCGCTCCTACTGTACGATCAGTATTTTTGATTGTACGGGATATTTCGACAGGCATAGCTTTATCGATAGCCAGACGCGATGTTGTTATCAGCTTTGAATCCAAGGTATCGTCCAACTTATGTTCTTGATTTTTGATATGGTGAATGGCATTCTCCTTGGCTTCTGTAGGGAAATATATCAGACGAGATAAATCGATCTTATTGATTTTCTTATTCACATCGCTCTTCACATATTTCAAAAGATCGGCACGACCAACAATCTCATCCAGTGACTTGAAACCTAAAGCTGCCAAATGCTCACGTACCTCTTCGGCCAAGAAATTAAAATAATTGATCAAATATTCGCTGCGGCCGATAAATTTCTTTCTCAGTTCTTCATTCTGAGTAGCAACTCCTACCGGACAGGTATTAAGGTGACACTTACGCATCATTATACAGCCCAATACAATCAGGGCACTTGTCGCAAATCCGAATTCTTCAGCACCAAGCATAGCAGCCACAATAATATCATGTCCGGTTTTTAACTGACCATCAGTCTGAAGATATACCTGACCACGCAAATTATTCAGCACCAATGTTTGTTGAACTTCGGCCAAACCAATCTCCAACGGTAATCCGGCATGCTTTATTGAGCTAGCCGGGCTTGCTCCTGTACCTCCTTCGCATCCGCTGATAACAATGCGATCCGCTTTAGCTTTAGCCACTCCGGCTGCAACTGTACCTACTCCACTCTCGGAGACAAGTTTTACACTTATCTGAGCCTTTGGATTCACATTTCTCAGATCAAAGATCAACTGTGCTAAATCTTCGATAGAATAAATATCGTGATGTGGAGGTGGGGATATCAACGATATACCAGGTATAGAATGACGAGTTTTTGCGATTATATTATCAACCTTAAAGCCCGGTAACTGTCCTCCTTCTCCTGGTTTTGCACCTTGAGCTATTTTAATTTGAAGTTCATCTGCATTTACTAAATACTCGGTAGTTACCCCGAAACGGCCGGAAGCAACCTGTTTGATCGCTGAACGTGCATTTGTAGCAAAACGCTCAGGCAATTCGCCACCTTCGCCTGTATTACTCTTGCCTCCGATAGCATTCATAGCTACAGCCATAGCTTCATGGGCTTCACGGCTGATAGATCCAAATGACATCGCACCCGTAACAAAACGTTTTGTGATGGCAGATACAGGTTCTACTTCTGAAATATCGATCGGTTTCTTTGCCTGATCAAAATCCAGAAAATCCCGTAAGAATATTTTTTCAGGTTTCTTGTCTATCGATTCGGTATACTCTCTAAACTTCTTATAACTACCTAAACGTGTAGCCATTTGAAGGTTCATTATTGTTTCGGGATTCCATGCATGATACTCACCATTTCGTCTCCACGCATAAATTCCCTGACTTATAAGTGAAGGATCAACAAAATCATCCTCAAAGGCTTCATAATATGCCTCGATAGTATCACTGGCAATATCGTTCAGGTCTACACCTTCTATCTTAGATGTGGTTCCTTTAAAGTATTTATTTATTACACCGGAACCAATACCCACAGCTTCGAATATCTGAGCACCTATATAACTCTTGAGCGTAGAGATACCCATTTTTGACATGGTTTTTAATAAACCTTTATTAATGGCCTTCACATAGTTTTTCATAGCGGTATGAAAATCGAGATGTATATCTCCTTTCTTAACCAACTCTTCAATAACCGCCAAAGCCAAATAAGGGTTCACTGCGTTTGCTCCATAGCCAAACAATAATGCAAAGTGCATTACTTCACGCGGCTCGGCCGACTCTACAACTATATCTATCTGCATACGTTTACGACGTTCTATCAGATAATGATGGACTGCCGAGACGGCAAGCAAACATGGTATTGCCGCATTATCAGCATCCACGCCTCTATCACTCAGTATTATATAGTTATTACCGTTATCTACCGCTTTTTCTGCGTTCTTACATAATTCATCTATAGCTTTTTCCAACCCTGCCCCTCCTTTTTTAGGATCGAAAAGCATCGGTAATACCTCACACTTGAATCCTTTGTATTGCAGGTGTATGAGTAAATCTAACTCTCTGTTCGACAAAAACGGATTAGACAATCCTACCATTTTTGTATGCTCCGGCATTGGTTCTAATATATTCTTATGCAGCGAACCTATATATCCTGCCAACGACATTACCAATTCTTCACGGATTGGGTCGATAGGGGGATTGGTTACTTGAGCAAACAATTGTCGAAAATAAGTAAACAAACGTTGCGGTTTGTTAGACAAAACGGCAACAGGTGTATCATTACCCATCGACGCAGTAGGCTCTTTACCTTCAGCTGCCATTGGAGTAAGGATTTTTTCTATATCTTCTTTATAGTAGCCAAATACTTTTAGCATTTTGGCATAGTTATCCACATTATACTTCGGCGTCCTACCTGAAGATATATCATCTAGCGAAATACGGTTTTTAGATAACCATTCACGATATGGGTATGCTTTTGCCAAATTTTCTTTCAACTCCGCATCATACTGTATAGTACCTGCTTCGGTATCTACCATTAACATTTTTCCCGGACGAAGACGACCTTTCTCTTTTATCTCGGATGGCTCGAACGGTAATACTCCCATTTCGGATGCAACAACCATAATATCGTTATGCGTCATCAAATAACGAGCTGGACGCAAACCATTACGATCGAGTAATCCTCCTGCATAACGCCCATCAGAGCATAATAAAGTTGCCGGACCATCCCATGGTTCCATAAATAAGCTATGATACTCATAAAATGCTTTCAGATCGTTCGATATCGGATTTTTGTCATTCCATGACTCGGGAACCATCATTGCCATAGCGTGTGGTAGCGATTTACCTGACATAACAAGAAATTCCAATACATTATCGAACGAAGCGCTATCGCTCATATGTGGCTGAACTATTGGCCACAGATCATTTATATTTCCTAACAGATCTGATTTCAAAACACTTTCGCGTGCTTCCATCCACAAACGGTTTCCCTTAATCGTATTGATCTCACCATTATGAGCCACCATACGGAAAGGATGAGCCAAATCCCACGTAGGGAATGTATTGGTGCTGAAACGTGAGTGTACAAGAGCGATTGCACTTGTAAGATGCGGATTCAATAAGTCCGGATAATAATGCCGTAGTTGTTCAGAAGATAACATTCCTTTATATATGATACGCTTTGTAGATAAGCTCACGATATAAAAAGCTCTTTTGGTCTCTATTGAGAAAACTTTAGAGTTGAATATTTCTCTTTCTATCTTCTTACGAAGTAAATAGAGCCTATGTTCCAACTCATCTTGCGACATACCTTCTTCTCCTACTACAAAAATCTGCTTAACGGATGGTTCATTAGAAAGAGCCATTTCGCCAAGTATATCACTATTAACAGGTACTTCGCGCACTGCCAAAAGCTTCAATCCTTCCTTATCGATATATTGAGTGAGTGTAATCATACAAGACTCTGCCTCTGATTCACCTTTTGGCAAAAAGACCAATCCAGTTCCGTAATGACCTTTTTCAGGGACAGGAATTCCTTGAAGTAATATAAACTCGTGTGGTACCTGTAACATAATACCAGCACCATCTCCAGTTTTATTGTCTGCATTTTCCGCTCCACGATGAGTCATGTTCTCCAACACACGAAGTCCATTCTCTACTATAGAGTGAGATTTTGTTCCTTTCAGATGAAGAACCATTCCCACTCCACATGCGTCGTGCTCATAAGCCGGATCATATAATCCGTGCTGTATTGCTGATTTTAAATCCTGCATAGTTATTAGTTGATATAAAATTGAATGATAACCGGGGCCTCATTAAAAAAACCCAACTGTCAAAAGTACATATTTTTAGCGAATAAAATCTCTTTTTGATTATAAAAATAACTTTTTAAGTAAATAAAATAGATTTACATCATTTTATTTAACAAAAAGAAGGATAACTAATACTACTACAGGATTAAAACATAAGAAACAGTTATATACTAAAGGAAATAATAACCTATAAAAAATGTCTATATCTAACCAAATAAAATAGCTCCAATCTGTAAGAGATTGGAGCTATTTCCTATATATAAAAAGTTATATCAACTTGGCTTTTGTACTTCCTCTATTATTTCCATTCCTTTCATAATAGCCTGCTCATTCATCGGTAATAACTTATGATGACGTTCCGGTAAAGATTTTTTCAATCCAAGCATTACATTATCCAACTTTACCATTGGTGACACCTGCAACAATCCGCCTAACACTATCATATTGACAGCTTTATTATTTTGCATCATTGTAGCAGTATCTATAGCTTCTATTTTATAGATATGTATATCTTTTCTTGTAGGCGGATGCTGAAATCCATTCGGATCATATATCAATATTCCTCCGGGTTTTACATGTGGCTCGAATTTCTCTAAGGAAGGCTGATTAAGTATTATGGCAATATCATATTCATTCACTATAGGTGAACTGATGGGGTCATCGCTCAATATAACAGTTACATTAGCTGTTCCTCCACGCTGTTCAGGCCCATAAGACGGAAACCAAGATACTTCTTTATTTTCCATCAATCCCGAATAAGCTAATATTTTACCCATCGACAAAACACCTTGTCCTCCAAAACCAGCTATTACTATTTCTTGTGTCATGCTTCTCTCTTTTAGATATTTTTCAGATCACCCATAGGATATACAGGGAACATATGTTCTACCATCCAGTCATTTGCTCCGGCAGGTGTCATCTTCCAACCGGCATTACAAGTTGATACGATCTCAACAATAGATGTACCCTTGTCCTCCATCGAATTTTCAAATGCTTTTCTAATCATCCGCTTAGCCTTCTTTACCGACGCTGCTGTATGAACACTCTGACGAGTGGCTAAGCAAACTCCGGGCAATTGAGCTAATAAATCCGTTATTTTGAGAGGATAACCATTTTCATAAACATCGCGTCCATTAGGTGTGGTAGAAGTCTTCATTTCAAGAAGGGTTGTCGGAGCCATTTGTCCTCCGGTCATACCATATATACCATTATTAATAAAAATAATAGCTATATTTTCACCTCTGTTAGCAGCATGTATTGTCTCGGCAGTACCGATGGCAGCCAAGTCTCCATCTCCCTGATAAGTAAATACCATTTTATCGGGATTGAGCCTCTTAACGGCAGTAGCTACAGCCGGGGCGCGTCCGTGCGCAGCCTCCTGCCAATCCACGTCCAAGTAATTGTATGCAAATACAGCACAACCAACCGGTGCGATAGCTATTGTTTTTTCGGTAATTCCCATTTCATCGATAATCTCGGCAATGATCTTATGTACAACTCCATGCGAGCAACCCGGACAGTAATGCATATCTGTATCATTCATCAATACAGGCTTTGCATATACCAGATTTGCGGGATCTATAATATTTGTACTCATAATTTTAAAACTTTGAATTTCACATAACCGACTACTGTTTTAGCAGTCAAACTTGTTTCTCAATGCATCTAGAACTTCACCCGGGGTAGGTACTATTCCTCCCAAACGGCCATAATGTTCTACCTTTACTTTTCCGTTCACAGCCAGTCTTACGTCTTCGACCATCTGGCCGGCATTCATTTCTACAGTAAGTATACCTTTTATCTTAGATGAATATTTATCTATTTCTTTTGATGGAAACGGCCAAAGAGTAATAGGACGTATCAGCCCTACTTTAATACCTTTAGCACGAGCCAAATCCATTGCTTTTTGACAGATACGGGCAGCCGACCCGAAAGCAACAAGTATATAATCTGCATCTTCGCAATTTATTTCCTGATGCATGGATATTTCCTTTTCTATTTTCTTGTATTTAGCTTGAAGACGTAGGTTATTTACCTCCATCTTATTAGAATCAAGTTCCAATGTGGTTATAATATTAGGCTTGCGGCTTTCCGGTCTTCCTAATGTAGCCCAAGGACATTGTTCTCTGATTTCGGCTTCAGTACGTCTGCGTTTATAAGCAGGAAGCTTAACTTTTTCCATCATCTGTCCAATAACACCATCAGTCAGAATCATGACCGGAGTTAAATATTTAAATGCCAATTCAAACCCTAGCACAACAAAATCAGACATCTCCTGTACCGAACTAGGAGCTAAAGTCAATAATTTATAATCGCCATGTCCGCCTCCTTTTACAGCCTGAAAATAATCGGCCTGTGAAGGCTGTATTGTCCCTAACCCGGGACCTCCACGCATTACATTTACGAGCAAACATGGTAATTCACCAGCTGCTATATATGACACCCCTTCGAGCATCAAACTCATACCCGGACTTGATGATGATGTCATTACAGCTTTACCGCAACCTGCACCGCCATATACCATATTGATAGATGCTGTTTCGCTTTCGGCTTGAAGAACAACCATTCCGGTTGTACGCCATGGCGCTTCAGCCATTAAAGTTTCCAATATTTCCGATTGGGGAGTTATAGGATATCCGAAGTAGCCGTCCGCACCATATCTAATAGCAGCGTGGGCAATAGCTTCGTTACCTTTCATTAAAAATATTTCTTCTGACATAAGCTTTTGATTGATTAAAAAAACGAATTACTTGATCTCCGTCTTACTATTGCGGAGGGGGTAATTCGTTATACTATTCAAACTTTTTCTTGTAAACAGTTAGGCATCCGTCGGGGCAGACATATCCACAATTGGCGCAACCGATACAAGCTTCTGGGTTCTTCATATAAACATAGTGGTAGCCTTTCTGATTCACATTCCTAGGTTGGAGTTCTAATACATCGCATGGACACGAGACCACACAAAGATCACACCCTTTACAACGCTCCTCATTTACTACAACTACTCCTTTTATTTTGGCCATTTCCTTATAATAATTTTTTTAGCATTACTATTTCCTTTTGAAGGAATTCTCGTCTGATCCTAACGCAAAGGTATGTGTATTTATTTTTAAAAACTCCATTTTAATGAATAAAGATGTTAAAAAAAGTAATGTCATTAAACATATATACACATCGCTTCAAATTGGCTTACCCATTGATAATAAAACGATTGTCTACACAACTATTTTACAATAAGCTTTTCAACCTTAATATGAGCGACTTGAATCAGTTCATTTGGATTTATCCGGATTTGCAATCCTCTCTTGCCTGCACTTATATATATAAAATCAAAATTCAGAGCTGATTCATCGATATAGGAAGGATATATTTTTTTCATTCCTATTGGTGAACATGCGCCTCTTATATAGCCTGTAACATTCAGCAAATCTTTCATTGGAATCATTTCACAGTTTTTATTTCCTGAAATTCTGGCAGCGATCTTTAGATCTAATTCCTCATTACCCGGAATAATACAAACAAAATATCCTGATTTATCTCCTTTGAGCACCAATGTTTTAAACAACTGATGCACCGGTTCATCAAGCTGATGAGCTACATGAACTGCGCTCAGGTCGGATTCGTCAACTTCATAGGGTATCAACTTATACTGAACACCCTCTTTATCCAACAGCCTTGCAGCGTTAGTCTTGTCTACCTTCATATAAATGGTATTTTCACATTCGTTTAAACAATCAATTCACCTCTATGTTTATGGAATTAATCATTTATTGTTATCTATTTACTGAAATGTAAAATTAAATATTTTTATTATGAGAAAAATAGGTAATCTATTTATAATTGGTATCGTAATACTGATTGGCACATTATCTTGCAGTAATAGTAGTAAGTATCAGGGATCTGACGATATTTATTCCATGGCCAAAATTGTAACAGAAGAAGAAAGAAGTAGTGCTGATCAGGCATTAGACCAAACGCAAGAAATAGTAAAAAAGGAAGATTCTCAAAACAATACAGTCAAATTTACTCCCCCACAAACTCTCCCCAACTTTATAGTATCGTCAGCTGCATCCAGCACCTTCGATGATGGTGTACATAAATTTATTCGAACAGCAAAAACTAAATTTAAAGTCAAAGATATTGTATTCTCTACACAAGCCATTGAAGACATAGCTATTAAAAACAAAGGCTTTATTATAAAATCAGCTATAACTAATGGAAACTTACATTCTGAAACAATCAATACATCAAAAGATTCGGCAACTGTAAATCATTATTACAATCTCACAGCCAACATAGATTTGAAAATCCCTGCATCTAACTTGGATTCGGTTCTACGCCAAATAGCACCTTTAGCTGTATTGGTAGATTACCGCACTATAGAAGCAGAAGATATCACAATAAAATTAATGGCTGATCAACTGGCACAGATTAGGCTAGGGAAAAGACAAAAAAGAATTTCGAATGCGATAAATACCACAGGTCGCAAACTAAATGATGTGATGGATGCTGAAGACGCACTAGATGCCGCACTGGAAGAAGCTGATAGAAAAACAATATCTGAATACAATATTAATGAACAAATTGCATATAGCACCGTCACTATTGATCTCTATCAGGACAAGATAGAATACTCGGAAATGATTCTTCGAAAAAAAGCTATAAAAGAATACACTCCCGGATTTGGAACAAAATTAATCGATGCTATCTCCAGCGGATGGAGCATTCTCTGTGTTTTAATTTTATTTTTTATAAACATTTGGCCTCTGCTCATCCTCCTCACTATTGGAGCATTTTTTTACATCAGAATCAGAAGAAAAAAAGAAGATTCATAACCCATTCTTCACGCATTTTTTTATCCTATGAAGAATCTAAGAATTATTTATGATTCTTAGATTCTTTACTTTATTCAAAAGATAAAAAGATGGCAATCGCTTATGGAGCCAAGCGCTCTATTTTCCATTCATTATTCTCAAAAGTATATTGTATCCTATCGTGCAAACGATTCTTGCGACCTTGCCAGAATTCGACTAAATAAGGCTTAACAATATACCCGCCCCAATTTGCGGGACGAGGAATATCTTCCCCGGCAAAACGCTTTTCAAATTCGTCCATCAACTTCTCCAAATAGGCTCTATTCGGTATAACTTGACTTTGGGGGGAAGCCCATGCACCTAGCTTACTTTTTGCAGGACGAACTTCGAAATAAGAATCAGAATCCTTTTCAGATATCTTCTCTACAGTTCCTTCTACTCTGACTTGTCTTTCCAGTTCATGCCAGGCAAAATTCAAAGCACAAAATTTATTTTCACTCATCTGCTTTGCCTTGTAGCTTTCATAATTTGTAAAAAAAATAAACCCTTCAGTTTTTATCTGCTTCAGTAATACTATTCGGGATGATGGTCTACCATCGGGTGTGGCTGTAGCTAGATTCATTGCATTAGGCTCTAATACTTCTGCTGATATTGCTTCACCAAACCATTTTTCGAACATCTGAATGGGATCAGAGACTATATCACTCTCATCCAAAGTTTTCAAAGAGAAATCTCTTCTTATATCAAATAAATTAGTCATATTACCTTATATTTAAGAAATCAAATATATGAATATTTAATGATGAGAAAGTATAATAAAATAAAAATCCCCACTGACATCTCGTCTACAGGGATCTTAGATCAACTAAAAAAACTATCAATAGAAAAGTTATGCTAAACAAAGTATATTCTTATCTTTCTGCTTTCTACAATACCTACTACATTGTTCACTAATACTATATCCGAGCAATATACCAAGTATGAAATCTTCTTCCGGAGTTAGCTGATTCAAAGCTTTTTCGCCACATATACGGCTAACAACAGTCAAACATTCCTCTTTTCCGAAAAAGACATTTATATTTCCATTTTTTAATCGTTGTATTTTATAATTAATTGCATTTTTTTCAAGCTTCCATATCGCTTTAGACTCTGCATCAGCAGTTAAGGTATAAAGGACTAAATCACGGACACCTTTTTTATATTCATAAATAAGATGATAAAAAACACGCATAATATATATTCTTTAGATTACCTTCTTCAAATCTTCGACCCAAAGGCTGATACGCTGATCTGTAAGTTCAGATTCATTGTCATTATCAATCAATAATCCGATAAATTGCCCATCAACGACAGCTTCGGAACTATCATAAGTATAACCTTCAGTAGCCACTTTACCAACTAAAGTACATCCTTTGCCTTTTATTGCATCATATATTTTACCCAAAGCATCGCCAAAAGTATCACTGTAAGAAGATGAATCTCCACATCCAAACAACGCAACTGTCTTTCCTTTCAGGTCGGCAGATTTCACTTTATCTATATACGAATCCCAATCGTCTTGTAAATCACCAAAACCGAGCGTAGACGATCCAAACAAAATTACATCGTAAGCTGAATAATCCGCATTGGCTTTTGCCACATCATGCAAATCTGTATTAGACACACCTAATCCTTTTGCTACTTCTTCTGCTACCTCCTGCGTATTCCCTGTTGTTGAACCGTAATATATTCCTATTTTCGACATTATATATAAATTTATAATTATCAATTGTAATTTGTACAGTGCAAAGAAACTGCTTAAAACAAAGACAGGCAATACCAAAAAATAATGAAATTCACCATACTTTCTAATGATTAGTAAGTACAGATAAAATACAAGCAAATAATTATCAATGGCTTACACAAACAAAAAAAAGCAGGTTGAAAAATCAACCTGCTTTTTTATACTATTTAGAACTATTATTTAAGCTTCTGCTTGTGGAAGTACAGAAACATAAGATCTGTCATTTCTCTTTTTGCGGAATACTACAGTACCATCTACTAAAGCAAACAATGTATGATCTTTACCGATACCCACATTTTCGCCCGGATGATGAGTTGTTCCTCTTTGACGAACTATAATATTTCCGGCTTTAACTATTTCTCCGCCGAATGCTTTAACGCCTAATCGTTTACTTTCCGATTCACGGCCGTTTTTCGAACTACCTACACCTTTCTTGTGTGCCATTTTCTTCTGTTTTTACTGATTAAGCAATAATGTCTTTAACTACAATTTCTGAAAATTGTTGACGGTGACCGTTTAATTTACGGTGTCCTTTTCTTCTTTTCTTATGGAAAACTAGAACTTTATCTCCTTTTGCCTGAGATATAACTTCTACCACAACTTTAGCACCTTCTACAGTAGGAGCACCTACGGTTACTGCACCATCTTTATCTACTAATAATACTTTTTCGAACTCTACCTGAGAGCCATTTTCAGCGTTGATTCTGTGAACAAACAACTTTTGGTCTTTCTCAACCTTCATCTGCTGTCCCTGAATGTCTACAATTACGTACATCTGTTTTATTATTTACAGGTTATGCGCCTGAGGCGAACCTATTTACAAGGTTTCTTGTTAGCCTATTGGCAATCGGGTGGCAAAGATAAAAAAATGTTGCCAAAAATTCAAATCTTTTTGCAAGATATTATCTCACCTCACGCATTTTTAATTTACCAACTGTACCTTCTCGGACAGTATTAGGATCTCCACCAATTTCGAAAACTAAAACATCCAATTCTTTTTTGGTTACTTTAACTTGAGTTTCCAGCAACGTAGGGCCAAGCAAATATTTCTGACGAAAATCCTTCAATAATTCATCTTCTATAAAAATAGAATCCGATGTAATAGCATAAGTACCTATTCTTTTTCGAAACGATACATCTGTTTTTTTATCTATCGCCAGAGTTTCTATCGCACCTATAGCTGGATTATTTTGATTCTCACTAAAGATCCGTTTAATTGTATAATTCCGGGAATCTTCCCTAAATAAGTCATTTACATTCATATCCAAAGAAGGATCATTTGTTTCCAGCGTACGCTCTATTACAATCCACTCACCATCAATAGTTGTCGGAATCAGTTCTTTTTTTTCATCACATGAGTAGATAAAAAAAGCCAATGCGAAGAGCACCGATAAAAAACAGTTTTTTTTATTCATAATGTTCTGTAAAATAGGTTCGTTTTGTAATGCTGGACAAAGATACATATATATTTTTATATAAATAAGAATTGCTTCCAAATACTATCGATAAAGAACATAAAGACAGATAAAGCCAACATAATTACCATTATGAAACAAAAAACAACAAATATCAATACAATATTACTTAAATATATTTTATTTAAAAGATAAATATCATATATTTGCCAAATAAACGAACAATTAGATTAAAAAACATAAGAATATGTGTGGATTTGTTGGAGTATTTGATTTAACTCAAGATATAAGTATACTACGCAGCCAGGTATTAAAAATGGCTAAGAAAATAAGACACCGTGGACCGGACTGGTCAGGAATATATTCCGGTACAAAAGCAATTCTTGCGCACGAAAGACTATCTATCGTCGGAATTGACTCCGGTAAGCAACCACTATATAGCAAGGATCAAAATTTAGTACTTGCCGTTAATGGCGAAATCTACAATCATAAAGAGATAAGAAATAAATATCCTGAATATGAATTTCAAACCAACTCTGACTGCGAAGTAATACTCGCATTATACAAAGATAAAGGCGAGAGTCTTTTTGAGGATTTAAATGGAATATTTGCTTTTGCATTATATGACATAGAAAATGATCTGATCCTTATAGGACGTGACCATATGGGAATCATACCCTTATACACCGGATATGATAACCATGGTCAATTTTATGTAGCCAGCGAATTAAAAGCATTAGAGGGGATCTGTCCTAATATTCAGGAATTCCTTCCGGGACACTATATCTTCAGCAAAAATAGCAGTCAAGCAAAAAAATGGTATCAACGAGATTGGATGGAATACCAGAACATAAAAGACAATAAATCGGATATTAAAGAATTGAGATCGGCCCTAGAAAATGCCGTACACCGCCAATTGATGTCCGATGTGCCTTATGGAGTACTACTGTCCGGAGGACTTGACTCTTCTATCATATCAGCTATAGCAAAACAATACGCTGCACACCGCATAGAGGACGACAACAAATCAGAAGCCTGGTGGCCACAACTCCACTCATTTGCAGTAGGACTAAAAGACTCACCCGACTTAATCGCAGCCCGCAAGGTTGCAGACTATATAGGAACAATACATCACGAAATACACTTCACCGTAGAAGAAGCCCTAGATACACTCAGCGATGTAATCTATCATATCGAAACATATGATGTCACCACCGTGCGAGCCTCTACTCCGATGTACCTACTCGCCAGATATATAAAATCGATGGGTGTAAAGATGGTTCTCTCAGGAGAAGGCTCCGACGAGCTCTTTGGTGGCTATTTATATTTTCATAAAGCTCCCGACGCAAAAGCTTTTCACGAGGAAACCGTAAGAAAACTAGATAGATTACATTTGTACGATTGCCTACGCGCAAATAAATCGTTAGCCGCTTGGGGGGTTGAAGGACGCGTTCCTTTTCTTGATAAAGAATTTATGGATGTAGCTATGAATCTTAACCCGCAAGATAAAATGTGCGGAAATGGAAAAATAGAAAAACATATTTTACGACAAGCATTCGAAGACTATCTTCCACAAAGTGTAGCATGGCGTCAGAAAGAACAATTCTCGGATGGCGTAGGCTACAATTGGATAGACTCTCTACGAGAAACAGCAAACAAAAAGATAACAGACAAGCAGATGGAACATGCTTCGGAGAGATTTCCAATCAATCCGCCAATGTCAAAAGAAGAATATTGGTATCGCACAATGTTTGAAGAACACTTCCCTTCAGCATCAGCTTCCCAAACTGTGCCATCTGTACCATCTATAGCTTGCAGTACAGCTACAGCTTTGGAATGGGATGCATCATTCAAAAACAGGATAGACCCGTCGGGGCGAGCTATAAAAACCGTCCATACAGAAGCATACGAAAAATAAATAGAGCGCTTTCCTCAAAGAGCAGTTGAACTCTTCTTTCAACTGCTTTTTTTGCTTAAAACACACATCCTACATAATAACAAATCACACACAAACCCTTTAAACTTTCAATCCATTTCATAAACTCCAAATTCACTCAAATTACAATAAAAAAACAAACAAAGTATTAAAATGAAACTTCAATTCCAAAAGTTAGGATTAAGGACACATAATAGAGTTAAATCATGACATTTGTAAACCATCCCACCAAAGTAAATATCTTTTTGCCCATACAACACAAACAAAATAGATCAAAAAGATGTTTTATTTTAATAAAAATGAAAATATGTTAGATTTTTCTTGCAAAACAGAATATTTTGTACGAAATTTGCATCAGATAAACGATCCACAATAAAAATAATAAAAGAGAGAGGATTTTTTTCCAATGAACAATCTGAAATTTACTAAAATGCAAGGTGCCGGAAACGATTATATATACATCAATGCACTTACCGAGCACATAGAGAATCCCTCACAACTAGCAATCAAATTAAGCAATCGCAACTTTGGAATAGGATCAGACGGACTGGTATTAATACTACCTTCTGAAACATGTGATTTCAGGATGCAGATGTTTAATTCGGATGGTTCAGAAGCCGAAATGTGTGGAAATGCATCAAGATGTGTAGGAAAGTATGTATATGACAATGGGTTAAGTTTAAAGAAAGAAATAACCCTTGAAACAAAAGCCGGCGTAAAATATATTACACTACTGGATGGAAACGAAAAGTCTCGTAATATTACAGTAGACATGGGAGAACCCATACTAGAGCCCAATTTGATTCCCGTAGAAATAGCAGAAGAACCAGTCCTAAACTTCCCTTTAAATATTGACGAGACAACATGGAAGATATCTTGTGTGTCGATGGGAAATCCCCATGCTGTAGTTTTTACAACAAATATAAAAGATTTAGACCTACCTGTTTTAGGCCCTAAATTCGAGAAACACCCTATATTTCCCCGTAAAACGAACACTGAGTTTATAGAAGTCGTAGATCGCCACACACTAAATATGCGAGTATGGGAACGTGGCGCAGGAGAAACATTAGCCTGTGGCACAGGGGCCTGTGCTGCTGCTGTGGCTGCAATACTAAATAATCTTTGTGACAGAAAAATTACCATCCACCTATTAGGAGGGGATTTAGATATAGAGTGGAATAAGGAAAATAATCATGTATACATGACCGGAGAAGCTGTTACAGTTTTTGAAGGAGAATTAGTAAACTAAAATATGGGAAAGAAACTTATATAGACCGAGTCTACATAATAGTTAACCCCCAATTAAATTAATATATGGCATATATAAACGAAAATTATACGAAGCTTCCGGGCAGTTACCTCTTTTCAGATATTGCACGTAAAGTAAATGAATTTAAGATCGCACATCCTGAAGCTAACGTTATACGACTAGGTATCGGAGACGTAACTAAACCTCTACCCAATGCGTCGATAGAAGCGATGCACAAAGCGGTAGACGAAATGGCAAACAGTTCAACTTTCAGAGGTTACGGACCTGAACAAGGATATGACTTTTTAGTAAATACAATAGTAGAGAACGATTATAAAAAACATGGGCTAAACATCTCAATAGACGAAGTCTTTGTTAGCGACGGATCGAAAAGTGATACAGGGAATATTGGCGATATTCTAGGTCTTGATAATATTGTAGCAATAACAGATCCCGTATATCCTGTTTATGTAGATACGAACGTTATGGCCGGACGAGCGGGTGAATTACAAGCTAATGGAAAATGGAATAAAATAGTTTATCTTCCATGTACAGCCGAGAACGATTTCGTACCTGCACTCCCAACAGAAAAGGTAGATATTATTTACTTATGCTATCCAAATAATCCGACCGGTACTACTCTAACAAAAAATCAATTGAAGATATGGGTTGATTATGCTTTAAAAAACAACGCTCTTATATTATTCGATAGTGCATATGAAGCCTTCATTACAGAAAATGATGTTCCTCATAGTATTTATGAAATAGAAGGCGCAAAAGAAGTAGCTATTGAATTCCGCAGTTTTTCAAAAACAGCAGGATTTACTGGAACGCGTTGCGCTTATACTGTGGTTCCGAAAGAATTAATGGGATACACCAAAACCAGAGAAAAGGTTTCATTGAATAAATTATGGAACAGACGCCATACAACAAAGTTTAATGGCGTGCCTTATATTATTCAGCGTGCAGCAGAAGCTTGTTATTCTATCGAAGGAAAACAGCAAGTAAAGAATACAATCGACTATTATCTGAACAATGCAAAAATAATAAGGGAGGGCCTTAGTAATCAAGGACTAAAAGTATATGGTGGTGTAAACTCTCCATATATATGGGTAAAAACACCTAAAGGCATGACATCTTGGGGATTTTTTGACTACCTCCTCAGCGATCTAAATATAGTAGGTACTCCGGGTGTAGGTTTCGGACCTAGCGGAGAAGGCTACTTGAGATTAACGGCATTCGGCACATTAGAAAATACAGAAGAAGCCGTCAGCCGTCTCAAAAGAATTTCTATTTAATAAATCTTATATAACTCAATAAAAGTAAGTTTATGACAAAGTTACGTTTCAAAGCAGTAGCTATAGCCTCGGAAAGAAAACCGGTCGAGGTTAAAAAGCCCAAGGGCAAGACATCGGAGTATTATGGAGAGAGGGTATTTAACCGGAAAGCAATGAGCAAATACCTTTCTAAAGAGACTTTCAAAGCACTGAACAATGCTATAGACAGAGGAGAATCGGTAAACCGTAATCTAGCCGAACATGTTGCTGCGGGGATGCGTATGTGGGCTTTGGAAAACGGAGTTACCCATTATACACACTGGTTCCATCCTTTAACTGATGGTACTGCCGAAAAACATGATGCCTTTGTTGAACACGACGGACAAGGTGGTCTGATCGAAGAATTTGAAGGAAAATTACTAGCACAGCAAGAACCTGACGCATCAAGTTTTCCTTCGGGAGGTTTGAGAAACACATTCGAAGCTCGTGGCTATTCGGCTTGGGATCCATCTTCTCCAGCTTTCATTGTAGGTAATACATTGTGTATACCAACTATCTTCATTTCATACACTGGTGAATCGTTAGACTATAAAACGCCTTTACTAAAAGCCCTCGCTTCGGTAGATAAGGCTGCAACTGAAGTAGCTAACTATTTCAACAAGGATGTAAAAAAGATAATTACAAACCTAGGCTGGGAACAGGAGTATTTCCTTGTAGATGAAGACCTTTTTATGGCTCGCCCCGATTTAGCTTTGACAGGAAGAACCCTGATGAGTCATGAAAGTGCTAAAAACCAACAATTGGAAGATCATTATTTTGGTGCAATCCCTGAACGTGTACAACGTTTTATGGAAGAATTGGAATATGAGTCGTACGCATTAGGTATTCCGGTAAAAACACGCCATAATGAGGTTGCTCCAAACCAATTTGAATTAGCTCCCATCTATGAAGAATGTAATCTTGCCGTAGACCACAACTTACTTGTAATGTCTGTTATGGATAAGGTTGCCCGTAAACATTCATTCAGAATATTATTCCACGAAAAGCCATTCAAAGGAATCAACGGATCGGGAAAACATAACAATTGGTCTCTTTGTACAGACACTGGTATTAACTTATTATCACCGGGAAAAGACAAAGTAGAAAATTTGCGTTTTATCACCTTCGTTGTAAATATTTTGGCAGCTGTACACAAAAACAACGGACTATTAAAAGCATCTATATCATCTGCCACTAATGCGCACCGCCTTGGAGCGAATGAAGCCCCTCCTGCTATCATATCTGTATTCTTAGGTACGCAAGTAAGTGATATTCTCGATAAGTTTGAGAAAAGTGCTGTAAAGGACGCAATTGTTGTAGACAATAAAAAACAAATCAGTTTGGGCGTAGGTCAAATCCCTGAAATATTATTAGATAATACTGACCGTAACCGTACTTCTCCTTTTGCTTTCACAGGGAATCGTTTCGAGTTCCGTGCAGTAGGTTCTTCGGCGAACTGTGCTTCTGCTATGACTGCATTGAATGCTTCTGTCGCTGAACAACTAAGAACATTCAAAGAAGAGGTGGATACTTTGATCAAAAAAGGTAAATCGAAAGAAGAGGCACTATATGAAGTATTAAAAAAATACATAAAAGAATCACGCCCTATCCGTTTCAATGGAAATGGCTATAGCGATGAGTGGAAAGTAGAAGCTAAGAAACGTAAACTAGATTGCGAAACTAGTGTTCCGGTAATATATGACAGTTATACTTCGAAACAAAGTATAAAAACCTTTGCAGGTATATTATCCGAAATAGAATTACATGCCCGTAACGAAGTTAAATGGGAAATATATACAAAGAAAATCCAGATCGAATCACGTGTTTTAGGAGATTTGGCACTAAACCACATCATACCCGTTGCAATCTCATATCAATCGATATTGTTGACAAACGTTTCTAAATTGAAGGATATCTCCGATGATTTTAAAACTCTGGGTGCAGAACAAATCAGATTGATCGAAAAAGTATCTACCCATGTAAATGCTATAAATGCAAAAGTACATGAAATGATAGACGCGAGAAAGCTGGCTAACAATATTGAGAGTGAACGTGAGAAAGCTATTGCTTACCACGATAATGTAGCTCCTTATTTAGATGGAATTCGCTATCATATCGACAAACTCGAATTGATTGTTGATAACGAAATGTGGCCATTAGCTAAATACAGAGAATTACTATTTATAAGATAATTTATAAAGCGGATTAAATTTCTGGAATGCTGGGTTTCAAATTTGAAACCCAGCATTTTATTTTGAGATCAGAAACTGGAAAAAAGTCCGAAATTAAATAACCCTTTATATCCGAAACCTATTTCGCCAAAGAATCCAAAGTGATCCCCATATTTAACCCCTGCCGGAGTTATCTGAAAATTGAAATTTGTTTTACTACTGGAGTCATTCATACCATCAATTTTAGATGTCTGATCATATATAGTTGCACCTAAACCCAATGTACTGTAAAAAGTAAACTTTTCTCTTCGAAAATATACATAATCTGCCTCCGCTGCTATTGTATAATAATCACTATTAAGTTTACCTAACATATCCATGTCTCGAAAAGAATTTGCTTTAGCCCATTCATAAGACAAAGATATTCCTAAATTAATTTTATCTGTTGCAGAGTATTTGTAGCCAAATTGGAAGGCACCTTTGAATGTCTTATCTCCACTCATCAAATTTCTTGTCGCATCAGTAATCTGCATATCATTTAATGCATTTATAAAACCATTTGATGTTGCTACTCCATATCCGACTCTCATTTCATGCCTACCCTCCTGAGCCCATATATTAGCAATTAATATGCTAGATAATAAAATAATAATAACTCTTTTTTTCATGTTTTCTTGTTTTACGTTATGTAAATCGATTTAAGAAAAAGTTATAACTACTAGTAGCGACTATCTAATAAAATAACAATTGTAGTTTATATTTTGTTTTTAATATAAAAACAAAAAGGGGCTTATCCCCATGAAGGACAACCCCTTATATAATTTCATACTTTCTTTACCTTTATCTTCTTCTTTCTGCCGCATAGAACTTAGATTGGATATAATCCAATTCATTTTCAATGCGCATGCGTTCGGCTATTAAATCTTTCATATCAGGAAAATAAACTGATAACTGTCTAAGGCCAACCTGATAAATACATCCTCTGTAATATCTGTTTCTTATAATATCAAAGATAGAAGCATTACTTAAAACCGGAGTTATATTAGCTACAGCTACCGGAGAAATCGCTCTTGCCAAATAAACGCTTACATCATCAAAACGTATCCAGAACATTGGATAATGCTTTCCTTTGTCAAACATTACAGGGCAGATATGGGTAACACGTACATCACCTTTTCCTGTTTTGATATCATAATACCATTTCTCCTTAACTAGATAATGTAGTATCTTACTGGATGGGATATCTTCTTTCTTTACAGTAACTGTATGATCTCCATTTTCAGTGAAAGGAATCAAATTATCCTTTAGTACATCTTTTATCTCAAGTTTACTATCATCACTCATATCCGGTTGCGCTTCATATCTGTATGCGACAACAGTATTTGTACTTAGTAAATTTATCAATGTGGAGAATAGATTTACCCGGCTATCTGTAGATTGTTGAGGATAGAAGAATGTCTCATTTCCCTCTACATCATCACTTATCTGTCTGTAAATATCACGTGACCATGTAGTAGAAGAATAGTCATTCATCGAATTTTCCATTACAAAAAGTTCTCTAGTAGATATTTCTGTAACCTTATCTTCTGCTGTAGAAGTCACTGGTGCCGCATCTAATATGCGGGGACCATTATTTGCCGTGTTTTGTGCAGTCAAAGTACTTGTAAGAAGTATTCCGCCAAACATTAATGAAACTAGATATTTCATAATATTCTATTTTGTGTTAATTAATTAATCGTTACTTGCATAGGATATACATCCTGTTCTACCCCGTCGGGGCCTTTTACTTTAATATCTGTTATATAAAATCGTGTCCCTCTATTCATTCTGCGAATCTGATCTAATTGGCGTGGAGAAAAATCCGCACCATTAGACATCTCCGGAGTTATATTCCCCATCGCATCTTGCGAGAATGTTTTAAAACTTAGAACAGCGAAAGGAATATCTAAAATACCATCATCGATAGAAGCTTTTAGTCCTGAAGCACCCAGTATAACCGATCTGCCCAAAGCCCCTTTTCTAAATACTCTAGGACTTCCATTTTGATCTTTGTAGGCAATATAAGCTAATGGCTGAGGCAAAGCCCTTATTCGAAACTCCTTGCGAGCAATATTTTGTGTAATGCCATTAACTTTAGCCGATACGGAAATCACAAACTTCTGTCCTATCTTATCTCTGGATGGCTTTGCAACCCATATTCCACTACGTGAAGTAGTCAAAGATCCTCCATCTAAAGATGTTGCGACAACATCTTTGGTAGCTACCCCCGGCACTGATATACTGATTTCATTATCAATACCTGAATATAGCACATCCATCAATAATGGCGCTATAGTAGCCATAGGCTCCATTACGGTATATTCCTGAGTAAACTCTCGTTTCAGAGGGAATCCATTTCGATCCATCAACTCTATAAATCCATTAAACTTATATGAACCAGGTGTTCCAACTCCAAACTCATATAAACCATTTTTATCTCTTGGTAACTCTTTACCATCGATTACTATGCGTGGACGCTGAGTTGTATCTATAGCTGCAACAATAATCCTGGCTGAATAATTAGTTCCCCGCATTACCATATTTGATTGAGGTAAAACTAATGCTTCTAACTGATTTACACGAATGTCCTTCAAGTCGATATTCTGCGCCAGATTATTTAAGACCTCACCTTCAGCTTGCTTAACATTTACCTGCAATTCAGATAAAAATGTTATAGCAGCAATACTCGGCATCCTGTCAAAGGCAGCCTGAATCCAGGTTTTATTATCTTTCTTAGCTCTCGGCGAAGGCTCAGTAGATAATGTTTGTCTGACAATATTTTTCTTTGCACTATCTGAAATATGGATCAATATATCTTCTCTATAGGTATCCAGCAGTTTCTTTAAATTATTGCCTTGTCCTCCGACCAGCGAAATCATAACTTCAGAGGCTGCATCTATATTATCCTTCGATTTCAAATTGTCTATATCAGCATCCTTTCCATCACTCTTCTTCGCTATTTCTAATTTGAGATATTGAATATAGTTATGAATAGAATCTGATTTACGTTTGACATCTTGCGATATATTATACCATACCTGTGTCTTTTCAGGATTACCAGCATAAGACGTTTCTATATCAGTATAGATTTGCTTGTTACGATCTGAGGTAACTTGAATATTCTCTTGGAGATTATCATTTACCAATACAAACCCGTCAAGTACCTCTGTTGATACATTTAAAGCAAGCATAGCAATAAAAACCAGATACATCAGATTTATCATCTTCTGTCGCGTCAATTGCCCTTTACTTAATGCCATTGGTTTCTTTTCTTTTTTATTTCCAGATAAGCCAAATTATTAACTTCTAGAAATTAGTAGGGTTCGTATTATTGTTATTTGTTGTCATAGCCTGTAACAAGCGCGTATAAACATTGTTTAACGCTTCGATATGCTTAGTCATCTTTGCGGACTCTTCTCGGAACATATAACTATCGCCAATAGCCCCATCGTACAAATTCTTCATGCGCATAAGACTATCATTAATATATCGGATGGCTGACATTTGCTCTGTAATTGTCTGAAGTTGAGAGTTGAATACCTCATTCAAACCACTTACATTTTGATTTAATGTTGTCAGATTTTCTACAAATCCTTGATTCTCCGTAATATTCTGATAAGCACTTAATAACTTATGAGAGGCTTCATTCAATGATTGGATTGTTCCAGAAAACTCTTCCAGATTTTGAGCTGTGGCAGACATGCTATGAGCATATCCCGGAGGAACAGAATTATCCTGCGATCCTCCTGGAATTGGAGTTGATCCTTGGTAAGATGATGTATTTCCAGTACTTGTTCTGCCTGCTCCTGAAATAGACGAACCTCCGGCATTTCCGTTTCCACCACCAGCTATCACAACAACAGATCCGGGATTATTACCGGCTTTACTATTATCAGAACCACCTCTAGATGTAATAGCATCTAGGTTTACCCCTATATTTGTTGTACCTGAGGTAGAAACGTCGGTTCCCTGAAATACTCCGGCAACAACACCTGGTCCACTTTCAGAATTAGCTGAAACATGATCGAAAGCCGAAAATAGAAACACGCAAGCTTCAGTAATCATCCCAGCCATCAATACATAATCGGCAAAAGGAAGATGTATAATTTTAAACATCGCTCCAATAATAACAACTGCAGCTCCCCAGCTATATAAATAATTGAAAACTATTTGTCCTCTTCTGCTGGATATAAAATGTTTTATACTACCTACCTTCACCATCTTACAATTTAAATATGTTATATAAGTATATAACTTATATTTTACAATTTTATTTTATCTTAGTTTACCTTTTTCATCAACTCCCCAAGACCTTACACAGCGAAATCCAATAAAAGAACGCGCTTTATCCTGAAACTCAACTGATCTTTCTCCCGATCTTACAGTGGCATCTTTCCACGAGCCACCTTTTACAATTTTACGTTTCAATATTGCAGGATCAGCTAGTACAGCTCTATAACTAAAATCCGGATTAGCTTCATCGGCCATACGATCCACAGACTCGGTAAAAGTTGTTGTTGTCCATTCCGACACATTACCTGCCATATCATACAATCCAAAACGGTTAGGTAAGAATGTAGCTACCGGTGACACTAAATCTTTTAAATCTTTAGAAGCTCTGAAATTAGCATGAGCCAATCCATCTGTTGTGTGGGTCTGGTCCGAATACCAAGGGTATTCTAATTCCGAACGACCATTCCTTGCTGCAAACTCCCATTCAGCTTCAGTAGGCAATCTATAACCTTCAAATCCAGTCTGAGAGCATCGACCATCAGCCTTATAACGATCAGTGCGCCAAGCACAATAGGCATCTGCCGATTCCCATGAAACACCTACAACTGGGAAGTTATCATAATTCTTTGATGTAAAATAATTTTGAACATATTGCTCACTTTTTGCATTAGCAAAGTCTGTCATCCAAGTCATTACATCGGGATATATATTTACTATATATGTATTCGTAAAATCGACCTGATCTCCATGCGAAGTTCTTGACAATGTTTCACGAATAACATCTCCTCTCATGTTTACATATGCAGTATCTTTAGTTATTACAATAGAAGACGCTTCTCCTGAACGCATTTTACCTAAAAATGCATAATAACTTTTAGAATCGAACCAATCATATTTATAGTTTAACGCCGAAGAAACCAAGCCTCCTTTATCTGCTCCAAATGGATTACCTCCGACAACACTCTCTATGGCTGAAGCCTCTCTACTTGTTGGGTTGTTCCAAGGAATCGGTTTTTGCCAGTTCAGTCTTTGTCCAACAGCGCCACCACTAGCATTATCGGGTCTTACTAAAACCTTAAACGTAGGATCACCACCATATGCAGGATCAGCCAAACGTTCTCTGATAATAGAATCCCGAACCCAATATACAAACTCACGATATTGTTTATTTGTCACTTCTGTCTCATCCATCCAAAATGGACTTACAGCAACCAGCTTACGAGGTACTGAGTCACCCCAAAGAGGATCGACTCCTGTTCCCATTTCAATATTACCACCCGGCACCAATACCATTTTATCACAACCACGGGCAATATTGTATGGCATATTTAAACGAGTTTCAATAGCAGGATCAATATATTTAGGCTCACCAAATTTGTAAGTAACTCCTAATGTAGCCTGAGCAATACCATTATTACTCATATCTCCTTTTTGCCCATCGAAGCTATCACTTACGAGAATACCTCTACCTTCGGCATATACCTGAAAATTCTTCACAAAATTATAGGCTATTTGCGCACCAAAGCTTCCACCCACAAATGTATTATTCAAAGTTCCATTATGAGCAAAACGCTGATAAAGACCTACCCCGGCAAAAGGATTAACTTCCCATTTTCGCAATGGAGTATACCCATTTATTAGATTTAATAAATTTAAAGTAACATCCCCTGTAGCACCGAAATAGCGCATATGCTGCATATAATATCCTCCATTCTCTTTCCAACGTGTTGCATGATAGACAGGAACATTCGTTCCATCAACTGGGGAATATTCATAGTCCACGCCTTCTACCCAGCCCATATAATCCCACTGAGGATCTTTCGACATTTTCTTAAAATCATCCCCGTTAGAACCATCCTTCCACCATCTAGTGTAAGTTCCATTCCAACCATCATTAAAACCATGCAAAGACCCACCAGATAATTGTAAACGTAATGAAATAAAATTACTCATTCGTCGACCTATCGTAAGAGTAGGAGCAAAAGTCGCTCTCTTATCCAACCCTATCCGATTACCGGGAACACCATTATCATCTTCTCCAAAATAAACCTGAGCTCCGGCACCTACGGATATAAACCAAACCGGATCTTTAAGAAGATATTCATTTCGAGAAGGAACTGAATATTGTACAGAACTATTATTCTGTGCAAATGACACTATTGATACACAAAGCAATAGCAGTGGAGTTAGTAAAGTTTTCTTGTTCATATGTTTTGTATCAGTTATATAACCATTTAGGTGCTGCAAAGATAAGATATATTTTTGAAATTATTATTCATTTATACATTAAAAAGCAATTCTATAG
>NZ_JAEPKU010000069.1 GCF_016652235.1 Dysgonomonas sp. Marseille-P4677 | reverse complement strand
GGCTGGGATAATGATAGTCGTGTTTTTAGAAATATTACGAGCGGTTTTTTGAGCTCTTGTTTTCACGATAAAACTACCGAAACCTCTTAGATATACATTTTCATTCTTGCTTAGAGAGTCTTTAACTACATCCATGAATGATTCAACTGTTTTTAATACAGTAGCTTTGTCTATTCCTGTATTTTTCGCAATTTCGTTTACGATGTCAGCTTTTGTCATTTTTCTTATTTTTTTAAATTCGGAACAATTAATTTTTTGGACTGCAAATATATAGCTTTTTATTTACCTTTGAAACAAATAATTCTCATTTTTTCTAAAAGATCGAGAAATTAACGTTCCTATAATTGAGGTTTCTGGTGTATTTAATAATTTGTTGTAAATGAGTGAAGAAAGAGATTTGAGATTAAGCTCTGTATTAATAAGGTGGTATAACGAAAATAAACGGGATTTGCCATGGCGGGATACTACAGATCCTTATATAATATGGATATCAGAAATTATATTGCAACAGACTCGTGTTGATCAGGGGTATGATTACTTTAACCGGTTTGTAAATAAATACCCGACAGTGGACTTGCTCGCTACGGCCGATGAAAGTGATGTACTCAAGCTTTGGCAGGGGTTGGGGTACTATAGTCGGGCCAGAAATTTGCACGCCGCCGCAAAGTCCATAGCGAGTGATTTCGATGGGCGCTTCCCTGTCGACTATAAGGATGTTCTAAAGTTAAAGGGGGTGGGAGAGTATACGGCCGCTGCTATTGTTTCGTTTGCATATAATAAACCTTATGCAGTAGTCGATGGAAATGTATATCGTGTATTGTCTCGTATTTTTGCAGTGGATGAGGCTATTGACACTACTAAAGGGAAAAGGCTATTTGCTGAGTTGGCACAGAATCTGTTGAATGAATCTGACCCCGGGTTACATAATCAAGCTGTAATGGAATTTGGAGCATTGCAGTGTGTACCGGTTTCTCCTAATTGTGATGTTTGCCCTGCAGCTTCTATGTGTCTTGCTTATGCTCAGGATAAAGTGGGTTTATACCCGGTAAAATCTGGGAAGCAAAAGACGAGAAATCGTTATTTTAATTATTTTGATATACGCTATGGTAGATATGCTTTTTTGCATAAACGTACGGGAAAAGATATTTGGCAAAATCTTTATGAGTTGCCCTTAGTGGAAACTGATACAGCTTTGACGATGGATGAATTGCATAGTGATGGTGGGGTTAAAGGATTGTTTGGAGATAAGAACGTATATATAAGATTTGTAATGCAGATGAAACATGTTCTTTCTCATCAAGTAATATATGCAGTGTTTTATCAGGTAGAGATGCACGAAGAGTTGGCTTCTTTGGAAGATGATTTTGTGAAGGTTAGGCTAGAGGATGTAGAACAATATCCTGTGTCCAGACTTGTTCATAAATATTTAGAACAGTTGTGATAAATATTTATTCAGGTGTTTGCAGAAGCCGTAAAAGACTATAACTTTGTGCCACACATAAAAGACTTTCGAAACATGGATAAAATATCATTGATTGTACCTTGCTATAATGAAGAACAAGCTCTCCCCTTCTTATATAAAGAAATTATTAAGCTTACGGAGGATATGCCCGAACAGGAATTTGAATTTATTTTTATAAATGATGGTTCTAAGGATAAGACTCTTGAATTGGTAAAGCAGCTGAAGGCAGTGGATGATCGGGTTCATTATGTGTCCTTTTCTCGTAATTTTGGAAAGGAGGCCGGGATTTATGCCGGGCTAAAAGCTGCTACAGGAGACTATGTCTCTTTGCTTGATGCCGACCTTCAAGATCCGCCATCTTTGGTGAAGGGTATGTATGAAACTTTGAAAACGGAAGATTACGATTGTGTAGCTACACGTCGTGTCGATCGTAAAGGAGAGCCTATAATTCGCTCTTTTTTTGCAAAGCAGTTCTATAAACTTATAAATAAAATATCAGATACAGAGGTTATTGACGGCGCTCGCGATTTTCGCCTTATGACCCGTCAGATGGTTGATGCTATATTGGATATGAGTGAATACAACCGTTTCTCGAAAGGTATTTTCGGTTGGGTTGGGTTTAATACAAAATGGATTTCCTTCGAGAATGTGGAGCGAGTTGCCGGTCAGACAAAATGGTCCTTTGTGGGACTTTTCTTGTATTCCTTGGAAGGGATTATTGCATTTTCTACTCGTCCTTTGTTGATTGCTTCATTGTTTGGAATCTTATTCTGTTTGATAGCTTTTGTGATGATATGTGTCATTATATTTAAAACTCTTGTGTTTGGAGATGATGTTCAGGGGTACCCGTCCACACTATGTATTATCTTCTTTATAGGAGGAATACAGCTGTTTTGTCTCGGTATTTTGGGGCAATATTTGTCTAAAACATATCTGGAAACAAAAAAACGTCCTATATATATAGTTAAAGAGAAAGCATAAGGTGGCTTTTTTGTAAACTGAAGTTATCAAATTTGAATAATTTGAGAGATATTTTTTTGTGTTTAAGAAATAAAAATGTAATTTTGCGCCGATTGTTTAAAAGCTTGGAAATGGGCTTGTGATGTGTGGTTTTAGCAAATTGCTTGAATGCTATCAGAAACAATTGACAATTGATAGAAAAGGTCTAATTATAATATGAAAATATGGGTACTTCCGCTCTTTTCTTAGTAGTATTCTTAACAGGAATCATTTTGGTTTGTGCCGGTCTTGGCATGGCCTTATTATTATCCCCTAAATCATTTAATGCTCAAAAAGGAGAGCCATACGAATGTGGTGTGCCCACTCATGGTACATCGTGGATGCAATTCAAAGTTGGTTACTATCTGTACGCAATTTTGTATTTGATGTTCGATGTTGAAGCTATATTTTTATTCCCTTGGGCTACGGTCGTGCGTAATTTGGGACTGCCGGGGCTATATAGTATTTTGTTTTTTGTTTTAATTTTAGGCTTAGGCTTGGCTTACGCTTGGCGGAAAGGAGCATTACAATGGAAGTAAAAAAGATATATATAAAAGGTATTCCTAATGAAGAGTTTAAGGATAACGAATACCTTGAAGATTATGTAAAGGAGCTTAACGAAGGCGGCGTTCCCGTTGTTGTGGGGAAACTTGACGATCTTATTAATTGGGGGCGTTCAAATTCTGTTTGGCCTTTGGCTTTTGCTACAAGTTGTTGTGGTATTGAGTTTATGGCATCTGCAGCTTCTCGTTACGATTTGGCTCGTTTTGGTATGGAGGTTACACGTAATAGTCCTCGCCAAGCAGATACGATGGTTGTTGCCGGAACGATAGTTCATAAAATGGCTCCGTTGTTGAAGAGAGTATACGATCAGATGGCTGAGCCAAAATATGTAGTGGCAATGGGTAGCTGTGCTATATCAGGAGGCCCTTTTGTCGACTCTTATCACGTAGTACAAGGTATAGATGAGATAATACCTGTTGATGTATATGTGCCTGGTTGTCCTCCTCGTCCAGAAGCTTTGTTTTACGGGTTGATGCAATTGCAACGTAAAATAAAGGTGGAAAGATTCATGTTTAAAGTAAAAAAATAAATCAGATAATAATGTCGGGATTTGCGTTGTCTTCCCGAGGTTCTGCTAATTTCGAAGAATAATCGATGGAAAATATCAAGAAGGTAATACTAGATGCTGTTCCTGAAGCGGTTTTTGAAGATAAAACTCCGTTGACGGTGATTGTAGAACCCGACAAGTTGCGTCATTTGGCAAAAGCGCTTCGTTATTATGACGAAATGCCGTTTGATTATTTGGCAATGTTGACAGGGATGGATTGGGGCGAAAAGCTAGGAGTGATTTATCTGCTTTCCTCTTCAAAAGATTTGTCTCAGGAAATAGCAGTGAAAACAGGAACTACAGATAGAGAAAATCCATTACTATATACAGTTACTGATATTTGGGAAACTGCTCATTATAACGAGCGTGAAGTGTATGCTATGCTTGGCATCCGTTTTATAAATAATCCGGATATGCGTCGATTTTTCCTAAATGCCGACTGGGTTGGTTTTCCGTTGCGAAAAGATTATAATGGAAACAGAGATTTAAATCCTGTTACGGTAAAGAGCAAAGATATTATTGATGTTGCTCCGCGTATTATGGAGACTCCGCAAGGAGATTTGAAAGAAGATACAGTTAGAATATTTGAAGAAAACGATTATATAATTAATATAGGTCCACAACATCCATCTACACACGGAGTAATGCACTTTCGTGTAGCTTTGGATGGGGAGATCGTTAAAAAGATAGATGTACACAGCGGATACATTCATCGAGGAATAGAAAAGTTAAGCGAGAAGCTGACTTACTCGCAAATACTTCATTTTACAGATCGTCTCGATTACCTTTCTGCAAACATCAATCGCCATGGATTATGTATGTGTGTAGAAAAGGCAGCAGAAATAGAAGTGCCGGAGAGAGCACAATATATCCGTACCATAATGGATGAGTTGAATCGTATCGATTCGCATCTTGTAGCCTGGGGTACAATGTGTATGGACTTAGGTGCCACCACAGCTTTTATCTATGGAATGCGTGAGCGTGAAGATATCCTTAAGATATTTGAAAAAACAACCGGTGGTCGTTTGATCATCAACTATAATGTTATTGGTGGAGTCATGTTCGATCTTGATCCTGACTTCCAGAAAGAAGTAAAAGAGTTTATCATAACTATGCGTAAGGCATTGAAAGAATATGATAGACTATTTACCGGTAACGTTATTGCTGTAGGTCGTATGAAAGGATTAGGATTATTGTCGAAAGAAGATGCAATATCTTATGCTGTAACAGGGCCTGCCGGGCGTGCTTCTAGCTTCTCTTGCGACATACGTAAACATATACCGTATGCTCTGTATGATAAGGTTCAATTTACAGAAGTCGTTCGTCATAACGGGGATGCCTACGACCGATATTTAAATCGTCTTGGCGAAATAGAAGAATCGCTAAAAATAATAGAACAATTGATCGATAATATACCTGAAGGGGATTACTTGGCGAAAACAAAAGCTATTATTAAGTTGCCTGAAGGAGAATACTATCAAAGGGTTGAAGCTGCACGAGGTGAATTCGGTATTTATATCGAAAGTCGTGGAGATAAAACTCCATATCGTCTGAAATTCCGTTCGCCTTCTATGGCCGCCGTTTCGGCGATGCCGCTAATTTGTGCTGAAGAAAAAATTTCTGACTTTATTGGTATCGGAGGTTCTATGGATTATGTAATTCCTGATATTGACCGTTAATCGAGATTATTTACATTACAATATAAAAACATATGCTGTTAAAGATTTCTCTTGAGCCTTCTCAACTAACTACATGGCTCGATACGTGGTTGCATGCTAACTTACCTACGTGGGCTGCTCTGGCTATAGAGTTTGTGCTTATAGGTGCGGCTTTGTTAACTCTTTATGCAGTTTTAGCCTTGATCTTAATTTATGCAGAACGTAAGATTACGGCATTCTTTCAGGCTCGTTTGGGCCCTAATCGTGTTGGTAAATACGGGATTATACAGAGTGTCGCCGATATGGTCAAGATACTTATTAAAGAAATAATTCATGTAAATAAATCAGACCGATTCCTTTTCTATACGGCGCCTTTCTTTATGATTGTTGCATCCATGCTGACATTCGGAGCTTTACCGTTTGGACAGGGATTACATGCTGTGGATTTTAATATTGGTGTTTTCTACGTTATTGCGGTTTCATCATTGGGTATTATTGGAGTGTTATTAGCCGGATGGTCTAGTAATAATAAATATTCGATGATTGGTGCAATGCGAAGTGGGGCTCAGTTTATCAGTTATGAACTTTCTGCCGGATTTGCTTTGATGACAATGGTTGTATTATCAGGTACAATGAGTTTTTCTCAGATAATACAAGGCCAGACATATTTACATCAGTGGAATATTATTGCAGGACACATTCCCGCTATTATAGCATTCATCATTTATTTAATATCTGGTCATGCCGAAACTAATCGTGGCCCTTTTGATTTACCTGAAGCTGAATCGGAATTAACAGCAGGCTATCATACCGAATATTCAGGTCTTCAGTTCGGGTTCTTCTATCTGGCTGAGTATTTGAATATGTTTATTGTAGCCGGTATTGCAGCGACTGTATTCCTTGGAGGTTGGATGCCTATACAAATTGAAGGATGGGAAAGCTTTAATAAAATAATGTGCCTTATCCCTTCACCTATTTGGTTTTTGGGTAAAGCAGGTTTTCTTGTATTCCTTAGTTTGTGGGTAAGATGGACATTTCCTCGTCTGCGTATCGACCAGTTATTGAATTTGGAATGGAAATATCTGTTGCCGATCAATATGGTTAATATATTGTTGATGGTAATTATGGTTTTATTGGGTTGGACCCTGAAATAATTAATTTATAGAAGATACGACAATGAGTTCAGTTTCAGAATATTTTTCAGGTTTATTTGGTGGCATTAAGTCTCTGCTTACAGGGATGAGAGTGACATGGGGAGAATTATGGACTAAGAAGATAACAGAGCAATACCCTGAAAATCGGGCAACTCTTGTTATTCCGGAACGTTTTCGCGGTGAATTGGTTATGCCTCATGATGAGAATAACGAACATGCTTGTACCGCTTGTGGTATTTGTCAAATGAATTGTCCCAATGGAACAATCCAAGTGATAGCGAAAAACGTAGAGACGGAAGACGGGAAGAAAAAGAAAATCCTAGATCAATATATTTATGATCTTGGAATGTGTACTTTTTGCAATCTGTGTGTAATTACATGTCCGTCTGATGCTATCAAGTTTTCCAATTCATTCGAAAATTCATTATTTACACGTAAGAAATTAATTCAGACATTGAATAATGAAGGTTCGAAACTTCGTGAAAAGAAAAAAGAGCCAAAGCCTGTAGTAGCACCGAAAGTGGAAAAGACTGAACCTGTACAGGAAACTCAAGAAAAACCATTAGCGCGGACAAGCGAACAAATAATACCTTCATCAGAAGCAAAGGTCGAAGATAAAGGAAAAGAAGATAAAGAATAATTATACGACAGTCAATCGGTTATGGCAGAACAAATTATATTTTACATTTTAGCGACAATCATCGTATTCTCCACTATCATGGCGGTGACTACTCAAAAGATTATTCGCTCGGCAACATTCCTGTTATTTGTCCTTTTGGGTACAGCAGGTTTATACCTGTTATTGGACTATCACTTTCTGATGGCAGTACAAATAGCTGTATATGCGGGAGGTGTGATGGTACTATTCATTTTTGCTATCTTGCTTACTCACGAACCGGGGGTAGATGTCAAATTTGAGAAACCCGGAAGAATGTTTCTAGCTGCAGTCTCGGCTCTTGCCGGATTAGCAATCTGCGGACACATCATATTCTATAATGTGGATAAGTTCTATACTTATGTTACACAAGACGAATTGCAAATGCAGGATGTGGGAATGGCTATGATGGGGACAGACAAATATCAATATTTGTTGCCATTCGAGGCTATTAGTATGTTGTTGTTAGCTTGTATTATAGGTGGTATAATGATTGCCAGAAAAAGATAAATATAGATTATGGGTGAGTTTATAACAAGTTTTCTATCAGGACCAGTGCCTATCGAGGCATTTCTTGCTGTAAGCACAATAATGTTCTTTGCAGGAATATATGGTTTCCTTTCACGAAAAAATATGTTGATGGTTCTGATTTCCGTCGAGTTGATGCTTAATGCTGCCGATCTGAATTTTGTGGTATTTAACCGCTATTTGTATCCAGGACAGATGGAAGGGTTCTTCTTTACCCTCTTTGCAATAGGTATTGCAGCTGCTGAAACAGCTATAGCTATTGCTATTATCATCAATATATATCGTAATATGAAGAGCATATATATAGATGAAAACATAACTAAAATGAAACACTAAGTAAGGAAAAGATACAAGATATGGAACACGCATTTAATTATTCTATACTGATACTCATATTTCCCGCCATTATGTTTCTGGTTTTGGGATTGGGCGGAAAGTATATGAAGCCGGTACTCGCCGGAACTTTAGGTACAATTTCGCTAACAGTAATGACCATCCTATCTTATGTGACCGGATATCAATATTTCTTTGAAGTAGGTAAAGGTTCGGATGGAGCATATCAGGCAATTACTGTATTTAACTTTGAATGGCTTCGATTTACTGAAAACCTTCATATAGATCTGGGTATGTATCTTGATCCGATTTCGGTGATGATGCTTATTGTTATAACAACAGTGTCGTTAATGGTACATATCTATAGCTTAGGGTATATGGAAGGCGAAAAGGGCTTTCAACGATACTACGCCTTTCTTTCATTATTTAGTTTTTCTATGTTAGGGCTGGTTGTGGCTACTAATATTTTCCAAATGTATATTTTCTGGGAACTTGTAGGGGTATCTTCTTTCTTATTAATTAGTTTCTATTATATGAAGCCTTCAGCTGTTGCAGCTGCTAAGAAAGCATTTATCGTTACGCGTTTTGCGGATTTCTTCTTCCTTGTAGGAATTTTATTACTATCATATTTTACAGGTACGTTCGATTTTGCACAATTAACAGCAGGAAATGCTGCAATCTGCATATCTTCTACTGCAGGAGTTTCATTCTTAGGTATGTCAGTACTTTCATGGGCTATGCTTCTTATTTTTATGGGAGGTGCAGGAAAGTCTGCAATGATGCCATTTCATATTTGGCTTCCCGATGCAATGGAAGGTCCAACACCGGCTTCGGCTCTTATTCATGCTGCAACAATGGTTGTAGCCGGAGTATTTTTGGTTGCTCGCTTATTCCCCGTATATCATTTCGGGGCTCCTGAAATCTTGACTGTTATAGCATGGGTTGGTACTATTACAGCTTTGTTTGCAGCAATAGTGGCTTGTACTCAGACCGATATTAAGCGTGTTCTTGCATTTTCAACTATATCGCAGATTGCTTTTATGTTAACCTCTTTAGGTGTTTCACATTTTGAAGGACATGAGGGATTGGGATATATGGCCGGTATGTTCCATTTGTTTACACATGCTTTCTTTAAAGCTTTATTATTCTTATGTGCAGGTGCTATTATTCATGCTGTGCATAGTAATGAAATGGGAGATATGGGTGGTCTTGCAAAAAAACTACCAATTACAGCAATTACTTTTGGTCTTGCATGGCTGGCGATTTCAGGTATATGGCCTTTATCCGGATTTTTTAGTAAAGATGAAATATTAGCAGCTGCTTTTGAGCACAATATGGCTATATATATAATTTTGAGTATCACAGCAGGTCTTACTGCATTCTATATGACTCGTTTATTCTTGCGTATATTCTTTTATGAGAATAAACATTATCATCACGAGCCTCATGAAGCCGGGCCTGTAATGACTATACCTTTAATGATATTGGCTGTATTTACGGTACTTGCGGGATTTGTTCCTTTCGGAAAACTCGTCACAGCAGATCATATTCCGTACGAAGCGCATATAAATATGCAGATAGCTATTACGAGTGTTGTGGTATCTCTAATTGGTATTGGTATTGGCTTTAAATTATATTATAAAAAGAATGATTTGCCTGATAGAATTGCAGAAAGCATCAGCACATTCTACAAATGGGCTTTAAATAAGTTCTATTGGGACGAATTGTGGCTATTTGTAACTCGTAGTATAATTTTCAAACGTATATCGGCTCCGATTGCTAGGTTCGACAGAAAGTTTGTGGATGGATTTATGGATTCATTGGCTTATGTAACACAGGCTGCTTCTAATTCGATTAAGAATTTTCAATCAGGTTACATACAACAATATGCATTGGCCTATTTGCTAGGTGCTTTGATCTTACTTGTAGGTTTTTGTGGTTGGCTAATCAGCTTTATTTGTAAATAAGATATAGTTAAAATATAAGAATATGAATATTCTTTCATTATTTGTTCTGATCCCTGTGCTGATGTTAGTAGCATTTATTCCATGCCGCAACATTAAGCAAGTGCGCACCGTGGGGGTAATTGGTGCAGTTATAGAAGTGGCTTTAGCCCTTGTCTTGTTATTTATGTTCTATCAGGAACGTGGAGCAGGCAATGCTGCTGAAATGTTATTCACATATGATAAAGTTTGGTACGAAGCTTTGAATATACATTATGCTATTGGAGTCGATGGTATTTCGGTACTGATGATATTACTTACTTCAATTATCATATTTACAGGGACATTTGCTTCGTGGAATATGAATCCCTTACCTAAAGATTTCTTTATGTGGCTGACACTCTTATCTGTAGGGGTATATGGATTCTTTATTTCATTGGATATGTTTACGATGTTCTTCTTCTACGAAATAGCCTTGATACCGATGTATCTGCTGATAGGATTATGGGGCACAGGACGTAAGGAATATTCAGCGATGAAATTGACATTAATGTTGATGGGAGGGTCCGCATTTCTTTTAGTAGGTATATTTGGAATCTATTTTAATTCATCTACTACGGGTGATTACACCTTTAATATTATGGAAATTGCACATAACTCGGCGATACCTCTATCTGCACAGTATTGGATTTTTCCATTGACATTCCTTGGATTTGGTGTTTTAGGTGCTCTATTTCCATTCCACACATGGTCTCCTGATGGTCATGCTTCTGCGCCAACAGCAGTTTCTATGCTTCACGCCGGAGTATTGATGAAGTTGGGGGGATACGGATGTTTCCGTATAGCTATGCGCCTGATGCCAGAGGCAGCAGATGAATTATCGTGGATATTTATCATATTGACAGGTATAAGTGTAATCTACGGAGCTCTTGGAGCTATTTATCAAACAGATTTGAAATATATTAATGCCTATTCTTCGGTGAGTCACTGTGGATTGGTGTTATTTGCTATACTTATGATGAATCAAACTGCAATGACAGGTGCTGTAATGCAAATGTTATCGCATGGTTTGATGACAGCCCTTTTCTTTGCTCTGATAGGTATGATATATGGACGTACTCATACACGTGATATAAGGGAATTAGGCGGATTGATGAAAATAATGCCATTCCTTAGTGTCTGCTATGTTATTGCGGGTTTGGCTTCACTAGGTCTTCCGTATTTAAGTGGTTTCGTTGCAGAAATGACAATATTCGTTGGTGCATTTGAGCATAACGACATGTTCCATAGGGTATTTACCATTGTTGCAATTTCTTCTATTGTTGCTACTGCAGTATATATACTGAAAGTCGTAGGGAAAATTCTTTATGGTCCGGTCCAAGATCCTCACCATTTAGAACTGACTGATGCAGTATGGCATGAAAAAGTAGCAACTGTAGGTTTGATTATCTGTGTTGCCGGAATGGGTATATTCCCCGGTTGGATATCAGATTTGATAAGTGCAAGCTTAGCATATATAAAATAAGCAGGAACAAGATTGTAAACTTTGAAATTATAAGATATAAAAATGGATTTGAGTAATTATTTGTTGATGAAGCATGAGTTATCACTAGTTGTGGTATTTCTCTTACTTATTTTCTATGATTTGTTTGCTTCAGACAGCGCAAAGAAATATTATTTCCCTGTAGCCTGCACTTTGTTTTTAGCACATACCGTTCTTTGTTTCTTTTTTAAAGACAATGGAGAGTCTTTTGCTGGTATGTATGTTACAGGTCCGGCATATCTTACAGTTAAGAATATATTGAATATAGGGGTATTCCTTATTGTTTTACAAGCTAATGCTTGGTTGAAGAAGCCTGATTCGATACATAAACGCGGAGAATATTTTATGCTGACACTTCTCACCTTGTTGGGAATGTATCTGATGATATCAGCAGGTAATTTCTTATTGTTCTATATTGGGCTCGAAACAGCTTCATTGCCTATTGCGGCTTTAGTAGCATTTGATAAATATAAACATGAATCGGCCGAAGCCGGAGCAAAATATATTTTTAATGCAATCTTCTCTTCAGCTTTAATGGTATTTGGATTGTCGTTCTTGTATGGAGCGTCAGGTACATTGTATTATACTGATATAGCCGCTAATATTTATTCGACTCCTATGATTGTAATGGCTATGGTATTTATAATGTCAGGCTTATTTTTCAAGATATCTCTTGTTCCATTTCATCTTTGGGCTCCTGATACATATCAGGGTGCACCGACAAATGTGACTCTGTATTTATCTACAATATCGAAGGGTGCGGCGGTATTTGCCCTTATGACTATCTTGTATAAGGTGTTTCCTGCGTTGTCGGGAATATGGAAAGATTTGATCTGGATTATTATTCTTATCACTATTACTGTGGGTAATTTATTTGCTCTTCGTCAAAAGAACCTGAAACGCTTTCTTGCATTCTCTTCTATATCTCAAGCCGGTTATATAATGTTGAGTGTGTTTGCCGGTACATCGGCAGGTATGGCTGCAACATTGTTTTATATCTTTGTATATGTATTCTCAAATTTGGCAGCTTTCGGTGTAATCTCGGCAATAGAAGATAAAACAGGAAAAGTTAACATGGATGATTATAATGGATTATACAGTACGAATCCAAAATTATCATTAGCTATGATGATAGCCATGTTCTCCTTAGGAGGTATTCCTTTTGCCGCAGGATTTTTTAGTAAGTTGTTTGTATTTATGGCTGCAATGGAACAAGGACATGTTTTATTAGTATTCTTAGCCTTGTTAAATACTGTTATATCACTTTTCTATTATTTATTAGTGGTGAAAGCAATGTTTATAAATAAAAATAATTCTCCAATTGAAACTATTAGTACAGACGGCTATATGAAACTATCTCTTATAGTGTCTATGGCTGGTATATTTATCATTGGTATGGCAAGTTGCATCTTCGAATATATTAATAAAGTTAGCTTTGGGATATATTAAAGAATATTAAATAGTAAATATTAATTCGACAGAAGACTTATCTTTGGACTTCTGTCGAATTTTACGTAAAAAATATAGCAAATATCTATGAATCTATTCGTTTTACTTCAAGCTGCTACTCCGGTAGTTGAAATGGCAGACCAAACTGCACAAACTATTCAGGCTGTACCCGAAGAGAGTTATTTCAGCCTTATCCTAAAAGGGGGATGGATATTACTTCCAATATTCCTTTTGTCGTTATTGGCTATTTATGTTATTATAAATAAATGGTTGGTAATAAATAGACTGGGTAAGAGAGATGCTATTTGGTTATCTCGGGTGGTTGAACTAATACATGAAGGAAAAGTAGACAAAGCCTTGAAGTTTTGTGTTGAGCGTCCTTATGCATCAGCTAAGGTTATTGCAGCGGGATTGAAAGAATTTGAAAGAGATGATAAAGAAATTCAGGAAGCGATGGAAGTTGAAGCCCGTCAGCAAATAAGTATATTGGAAAGTCAAATGAACTGGTTAGGAGTAACATCCTCTATTGCTCCTATGTTAGGGTTCTTGGGTACAATCTTCGGTGTTATAAAAATATTTTATGATATAGCCAAAACAAATGATCTTGCTATCGATACAATCTCTACAGGTCTTTATCAGAAGATGATTTGTTCGGGGGCTGGGTTATTAGTTGGTATTATAGCTTATTCCGGCTATTCTATTCTAAATGGCCGTATCGATAAAGTTGTTGTAAATATAGATAAGGAGTCAAATGAAGTGCTAAAGGCTATAAGGACTTATAAAAGAGGAGAGTCTGCAGCTTGATTAATCCTATCCTTAATATTGATAAAAAAAAGAAAAAATGAAAATAGAACGTCGAAAAACTAGGACTGCAGAAGTATATACTGCTTCGCTGAATGATATAATGTTTTTTCTCTTATTATTTTTTCTTATTATATCTACTATGGTAACACCTGCTGCTATAAGGGTGTTGTTACCTAATGCAGCTACATCGGAGCAAGTAGTTACAAAAAAGAATATCAATCTGATAATTACTCAAGATCTGAGATACTATGTGAACGATAAGGAAATTATAAAAGATGAGATAGAATCTGCCTTAATTTCTGCTATCACTAAAGAAAAGGAAAAAAATGAAAATGTAGAAGTAAATGTTCTTCTACAGGCTGATAAATCCTTAAGTCTGCAAAATGTTGTTGATGTAATTGATATAGGAAATAAACTACGTATCAAGATGGTCCTTTTTACACAAAAACCAGAATAGTATATTTAAGATATAAAAACAACCCAAATCTCTTTTCTTCAATAAAAAAGCACTAAGAATTGAGAATTAATACAAGACGTATGCAGCATTTCTACAAATAATACGTCTTTAATATGAAGCTTGGCCGATATGAATGAACTGCAAATTATAGCAGGCTGTAAGGAACAAAAGCGTGAAGCCCAAAAAATGCTATACGAGAAATATGCTCGTACTATGTATAGCATTTGCTTGCGTTACAGTTCCGATCAGGATTCTGCACAGGATTTGTTGCAGGATGGATTCATAAAAGTATTTGCTCACATTGGCTCTTTTCAAGAGAAGGGATCTTTTGAGGGATGGCTTAAGCGTATATTTATAAACCTGGCTTTAGAAAACTTAAGAAAGAAAAAAAACATTATTCAGAGTTCTGATGATCTTCAAAACTTACCTGAAATGGTCGATGATTCTACAGAGGATAGTGATATGTATAAGATATCAGAAACCGAATTGTTGAAGATGGTCCAAGATTTACCTCGGGGATATTCTGCAGTTTTCAACTTATATGCAATAGAGGATTATTCGCATAAAGAAATAGCCGATATGATGGGTATTAGTGAAGGTACTTCGCGTTCTCAATATGTGAGAGCCCGACAGATGTTACAAGATAGAGTAAAACGATATATTAAAGAGAGATCGTAAAAATGGCAAGTGGTGAAGATAAAATAAAGGATCTATTCTCCTCAAAACTTGGAAGTTTTGAGCCAGAAGTACCTGCATCTATATGGGGTGCGCTAGATCAGATTTTGTCTAATCAGCCACTACCGGCGCCGGATGCAACTTCTGCTGAGACAGGGAGTTCAACATCCTCGTCTTCTGCTACAACAGGAAAAACTTCTCTGATAAAAACAATAGCGATTACGGCCGGACTTGCCGCAGCAGTTATTGCAGGAATACTGTTGATGCCTTTTGGAGAGGATGTTATACCTGAGCCTCCAGCTGAAGTAGTGACAAGAGAAACTCAATCGCCAGTTAGTATTTTAGATGTAGACACTATTATAGAGACTCCAAAATTCAGACCGTTGATTGCTCAGGCTAAGCCTGTAGAAGAACCTATTATTGTAGAAGAGCCGGAAATCGTTGACCCTGAGCCGGAAATTAAAGAAGAACCAAAATCGAAGCCGAAAGAAAAAGCTCAAAAGGCCCGGCCAATGGTTTTTGCTAATGCATCAGTTCTAAATGAGACAGTAATCACGAAATCGTCATCAAAAGGTATCTCTGTAGGGCTCACTGCTAACGCAGGATTACTTTCACATGATGAAAGTCAACGAGGTGGAGGAAATATGTTGTTCTCGCATAGAGTAAGAAGTGAGATGTTTAATGCAGCACTTCTCCAAGAAAATAGTGAATTCGATCTGCAGCATAAATTGCCTCTTTCGTTTGGAGTGACGATTAGTAAACAAGTTGCGCCACGCTTGTCGTTGGAAACAGGATTGGTATATACATATTTATCTTCGAAGGTAGCATCTAATAGCGCGTTGAGTATAGACGAATCTCAAGTGTTCAGCTATTTAGGAATACCGTTATCGTTGAATTATAATTTTTATGAGATAGGTAAAACCAAGTTCTATTTCTCGGTAGGTGGAATGATTCAGAAAGATATCTATGGAAAATATACAAGTAATATGGGCTTGTCTATAACAGAGCTGCATGATAAGACTCTTAGTAATATATTCTATTCAGAACCATATTACATCAAAGAGACATTGAAACAAGATAATCCTCAGTTCTCTGTTAGAACAACTCTGGGGGTTGCATATCCTTTGTATAAAAAGTTGTATCTTTATGGAACAATAGGTGGAGCCTATTATTTCGATGCCGGTAATAAATACAGAACTATATACTCTGATAGGAAGACCCAGCTCGATTTGAATCTGGGGATTAAGTTCGATTTTTAATATTTTTCTTTTAATAAAACTATAAACATGAAAACATCAGTATTTAAAGTTTTTTGCAGTGTGTTTGCTATTGCGTGTTTGATGTCGTCCTGTCTTGGTGATGGAGATAGCTCTTATTCAAGTACTAGAGAGTTTACATATATTTATCAGGACGAGTACGGTAAAAAATATGCGGTTACGACAGCCGGATATATCACTCATTCTAATATAGATGCTTTGATAGCCGGAAATTGCTATTATATAGCATATAAGATAACAACAGGTACAGGTACAGGCATTTTTCAAGCTGAATCGGTCGAAGTGTTAGATAAAGGGAAACCCATACCCAGCAGCGAATTACGCTTTATTGAGCCATATTCAGATATTCCAAATAGAAATGATACTATAACTCCCCTTAGTCTACAAATTGGAGCTTGGTCGCCAGGTACAACAATTGGTGATAATTGGGAAATTGGTTATAAGGTTAACTTAAAGGAAGATGAGAAAGTTAAAGCTTACTTCTATTTTGATCCTGAAGGACAGAAAAAAGAGGATGGTACCGAATTGGAGAAGAACCAGATTATAATAGATGTTCGTTTTGCATACATTGATCGTAATGAGGCTGCTGTAGCGACATCAGCTGAAAATTTAACAGCCGTAGGTGTATTAGAGGAATTGCGAAGAACAAATTATTTTACACCTGTATATGATAGTGATAAAGACTATGCAAATGTAGCGGTAAGGTTTAGGTATCAGAAAAATGAGGGAGATAAGCCTGCTTCTATACAATACATAGGTTCATGGACATCTACTTCTTCAATTTATTATATTCAATTTACAAGAAATAACTAAGATTTAGATTTACTATATAAAAAAAGACGTAGTCCATAGACTGCGTCTTTTTTATTGAAATGTAATATATTAATGAAAATATGATTGATCTACTAAAAGAACATTTACCACATATTATTGCTTCGGCAGTAATTATTTTATTAATGCCTTCCTCTAAGTATATAATAAGGAAGATAGTGCGAAAATATGGAGTGATTACGTTAAAGACCGAACCTCGTATATTGCAAATTACACAAGTGATAAATATTTTGATAAACCTCACTTGTCTGATTATATTAGCGATTATTTGGGGAGTACAGCCGCAAAATATGCTAGTGGCTTTGTCTTCTATATTTGCTGTTATCGGAGTAGCGATGTTTGCTCAATGGTCCATCCTTAGCAATATAACAGCAGGAATCATTATATTCTTTACGGCCCCTTTTCGGATAGGGGATGAAATTCAGATCCTAGATAAGGATTATCCACTGGATGCTGTCATAGAAAATGTATTGACTTTTCATACACATCTGAGAACAAGAGAAGGGGAATTAATAATTATACCTAACTCTTTGTTTTTGCAGAAAATAGTTTCTGTCGGAAAAATGGAAAGATAATAGGAGCAAAATATACAGAGTTGTTTTTTTTCATATATTTGTGTTATCTATAAACGAAATATATAATACTTATGTCAATAAATAAGGTAATCTTAGTCGGTAACGTAGGGAAAGATCCCGATGTGAAATATTTTGATAATGGTAGTGTTGTCGCTAACTTTACGCTGGCGACTACCGAAAGAGGATATACTGCTGCTAACGGGACTCAGATACCAGACCGCACAGAATGGCACAATATTGTTTGTTGGAGGGGTTTGGCAAAAGTAGCAGAGCAATTTGTGAGAAAAGGTACTCAGGTATATGTAGAAGGGAAAATTCGTTCACGGACATACGATGATGCAAATGGTGTAAAACGTTATGTAAACGAGATATATGCGGATAATATTGAATTACTAGGTAGCCGTAGAAGAGATGGAGCAGAAGGTGGAGAGAATATGCCATATTCTTCCCCGAGTAATGATACATATCAGGCTCCTACATCTTATAGTTCGCCCAATGTGACAGAAGAGGACGATCTTCCATTCTGATGATAGATAAAATGTAACCTTATGGTTACTGATAAATAATAAGGAACGGATTAAATGCAAATAGGACACTGTTAGCTTTAATCTGTTTTTGTTTAATAGGATAATATGAGAAAAGAATACTTGTTTTTGTTTTTTAGTTTTCTGTTCCTTTCCTGTAATGATTATACCCCAAAGCCGAAAGGCTATGCTCGTATAGACAGGAATAAAATAGAGATGAAGGAATTTCGGTATCTTGACTTTTCTTTTCTCTATCCGAATGATGCAAAACTGGAGGAACTGGAGAATGGAGTGAAGAATGAGTTTTGGTTTAATCTTTCCTATCCGTCTTATAATGCAGTGGTTTATTGTACATATATGTCAATTACCCCCGCCCAACTATCGAATGCTTTGGAGGATAGTTATCAATTGGCTTATAGTCACGCCTTAAAAGCCGAAGAAATAGAACAAACGGTGTTTACCGACTCTGTTCGTAACAAAACCGGCATTATATACGAGATAAAAGGTATGGTGGCAGTACCCGTACAATTTTATGTTACAGATAGTAAGTCTCACTTCTTAAGGGGATCTTTATATTTTAATGAATTGGTGCGTCCCGATTCGGTTGCTCCGATTGTCTCTTTTTTGCGGAGCGACATTCAGGAGATAATGCAATCTTTGGAGTGGAATAATCTTAAATAGTAGAATGAAGATATCGAAAGGAGTAATATATGTTCTTTTACTCGTATTTTCCGGATGCTTATTCGCTTATCTGGATATAAAAGATACAAGTATTCCGTATGATGACGCCTATTCTGTTTTTATGATAAAGGCATCTTATGCGGATATATGGAAAATAACAGCATCCGATGTTCATCCGCCTTTATATTATTGGGGCTTAAAAACTTTTAGTGGAATATTTGGAGATAGTATTGCCGTTCTACGTTTTTTTTCTTTACTCGGTATATTTTCTGTTTTACTATTAGGATGTTTTCCAATAAGGCAACAGTTTGGCGATAGAGTAGCTATATTATTTCTTATTCTTATTATAATTTTTCCTGTTACTCAATATTTGGTCACAGATATCAGGATGTATTCGTGGACAATGTTTTTTGTATTGGCATGTGCTTTGTGTGGCTATAAAGTCTTTAAACGTGAACGTACAAAAGATTGGGGGCTATTCCTGTTTACAAGTGTTTGTGCTGCATATCTACATAATTATGGACTTTTAAGTGTTCTGGGAATTTATTCTATACTCTTTATTTGTTTGTTTTCACAAAAGAAGAATTGGTCGAAATTGATTGTTTGTGGTCTTTTGTTTATTGCGATCTATAGCCCATGGTTATTTCCATTGATTAGTCAGGTCAGGGATGTGTCGCAAGATTATTGGATAAAACCATTGACAATAAATGATCTGTTTCTACACATTTATTATTTTTACTCACCTAAAGAAGTTTGGCTCCCCTTTTCTGATTTTACTAAACTTCAAATGATGATAGGTCTTATCTTTTTAATGTCTATCCAATTATTATTGACATTAAAAATATTAGCTTCTTTTAGATGGAAAGACAAAGTAGTCCGTTTTGCAATATTATCTTTTCTGGCATTTCTTTTACCTATACTGATAGGAGCTTTTATATCGCTAGTCTATCTTCCGGTTCTAGCTACACGTTATATGACCTGCTCTTTTGGCCTATTTGTGTTGAGCATGGCTTTTGTGTTTTCAAAGATTTATGAGTTCCCCAAGTATAAGAAACTACTCTATCTTTTTTTGTTTCTGTTGTTCGTAGATGGAGGTTTTAGGCTATATTCCGGTGTGAAGTACTATAACCAAACGGAAATAGCTAATGAAAATATAGCGAGGTTTGTAGGAAATACAGAAGTGTTTCTTGTCAATGATTTCTCATATCATGTAATGCCTCGATTGGAGCTTATTATTCCCGAACGTAAATATTATGTTCTAATACAAAATCATAATATAGAAACATTTAGACCCTTTATTTTTAATATAATTGAAGATGAATCCTCCCTTGGAGATGAGTTTGTTTTAGTCCATCAGGAGCGGGAAGCTATTCAATCAGATTTTAGAATTTATCAAGCATCGCTTAAAGACCGTTATCTTACAATAGATAGTCTGCATGCCTCTGACATATACTTGTATCGTCTGAAAAAGTTAGATATTATTAATTGACAAAATAACAAACCTATACATTAAACAATTTTTCATACCTTTGTCACCTGAAAAATAGTGATATTAAGATGGTAGATACCAAACAACAATTTGAACACGTGATAGGGATATGTCGCAATCTTTTTGCAAAGAAGTTAAAAGATTACGGTGCTTCATGGCGTATTTTACGTCCTCAGTCGGTTACAGATCAAATATTAATTAAAGCCAAGCGGATAAGAAGTATCGAAGAAAAAGGGATGAGTCTTATAGATGAAGGCATTACTCCTGAATTTATTGGCATTGTTAATTATGGTATTATCGGATTGATACAACTCGAATTAGGATTTTCAGATACTATCGATTTGAATGAGGAAGATGCTTTGGCTTTATATGACAAGCATATGACCGAAACAAAAGAATTAATGTATGCCAAAAATCATGATTATGATGGAGCTTGGCGGGCCATGAGGATTAGTTCATATACAGATCTTATACTCACAAAGATATATCGTACAAAACAAATAGAGGAAAATAAAGGGAAAACAATTGTGTCCGAAGGTATTGATGCAAACTACATGGATATGATAAATTATTCTCTTTTCGGACTTATCAAACTGGAGTTTCCAGATAACGAAGCCTAAATAGTGGATGAGTAAAAAAGATATTTGCATAAAAATATTAGTAGAGATATCCAGAATTATTCTGGGGGTGACTTTTATATTTTCAGGGTTTGCAAAGGCTGTTGATCCATTCGGATTTGCTTTTAAAATAGAGGATTATTTTGCAGCATTTCATTTATCTTCTTTGTCTTTCCTAGCCCTTCCTATTTCAGCGTTGCTCTGTATAGGTGAATTTGCAATGGGGGCATGTATGCTGTTCGGACTTTATCGCCGATGGAACTCCCGTCTGATGCTTGCTGTCATGGCATTTATGACTGTTCTTACATTTTATTTGGCTATTGCCAACCCTGTAGACGACTGTGGCTGCTTTGGAGATGCCCTTGTTATAACAAATTGGCAGACATTCTATAAAAATATAGTACTTCTTGTTTGTTCCGTTATAGCACTTCTATACTGTGAGCGTATTAGTAATATTTTTACTGGAAAAACCTATTGGCTAGCTTTCCTTTATATAATCATCTTTATCAGTCTTTTTGTTTTTCGTAACTATTTGTTTGAACCGGTGATCGATTTTCGTCCTTATAAAATAGGAGCTAATATTCCCGAACTTATGGGGGTGGAAGAAGGACAAGGGCGAGAACAACAAACACTGCTTGTTTATGCTAAAGATGGAATAGAAAAAGAATTCACAGAGGATAATTATCCATGGGAAGATAGTACCTGGGTATTCGTTAGAATGGATACTAAAGTTATTAGTGAAGGAGCAAAATCACCAATAAAGGATTTTGTTATAACAGACTTGTCTTTTGATTCGCAAAAAGCAGAATTGGTTGGGCAAAATGATATTACAGATAGTATTCTATCCGATAGTAATTATGTCTTTCTAATGCTTTCACCATCTTTAGAGGATATGAATATGTCATATCTCAGTGATTTTGAAGATATAGATAATTATGCGAGCGATAATGGTTACAAATTTTATTTAGTGACATCTTCTACTACTGAGGAGATTATGACTTGGGCTCGCGAAAATGTAATCAATTTCAATTTTAGTACAATGGATGAACGTGCTATCAAAACTGTTGTACGTGCTAATCCGGGGCTTATTTTATTGAAAAAAGGTGTTGTAATTAATAAATGGGCAGGTATAGAGGTGCCATCAGAAGTGGATTTGAAGGGGCCTTTAGATAATCTGTCATATGGACAGCTGGAAGATGCTGAGGCAAGGAATAAAAGAGTATTGTTTTATATCTGCTCTGTTTTCCTGCTACCTTTACTTGGGTTAAAAGGCCTGGACTTTCTTTTTTTCAGACGAAGACGAAATAACGTGCAGGGTGAGTCGGAAATAGAAGAAGATCACCTACACGAATAAATTATAAGTTTATCTATATTTATTAATGCAGGTTGATATATAGGT
>NZ_JAEPKU010000068.1 GCF_016652235.1 Dysgonomonas sp. Marseille-P4677 | reverse complement strand
ATCCCATACCATCCTTTCAAATAAAATTTATAAGTATTTGAAAAGCGTAAAGGATGGTGAGCTCCAATATCAATGTAAAAACCCATAGGTTTATTCTCGAGAAATCGATTGATAACTAGATCTTCTCCTTCTTGCGAGAAAGAAATATTATTATAATATTGGTTTTTATAAGAATAAAACTCTTCCGAAATATAATTTGGTAATATTCTGTAGATAAAGTGTTTTATCCTTTTTTTTAATCTACCCATGTTCCTTTTATTAAATATTTAGCATTAAAGTTATCGCTTCTGCTTTGTCCAGTTTTATAATAATCGCCATATTCAATATACATACTTCCTAAAATATCTTGAGGCCAATCAAGTATTTCTCCATTTGATCTAATTAGGCCTCTTACTGTAATTTTATTTGTTGTTAGAGAGAAGTTTGATATTTTACATTTTATAGTATGATATTCATTCTCCTTTTTTAGAGAGAATGTTTTGTTTTGATAAGAACTATATAGATTTGTTAGATTATCATCATATTGATCATGAAATGAAAAGCCTAAATCAATGTTTTTTATATTTGATTTATTTGCTTTTAATACAAAAACCAAAAAAACATCCTCTCCAGTGGCAATTGTATCTATTTTGATACCACTGTTAGATTCTATATAAAAATCAGCGAATATAACTTCTCCTGTGCCCGATCTGTTCGTAGAAAATTCGATTTTCTCAGATTCTTCTTCTTTGATGGTATTTAAAGATAAATAATGATCTAAAGTGTCATTGATATTACCCATATAATCAATCATTCCATTTTTCAACAAAATACCACTATTACATAAACTCTTTACAGCACCCATATTATGACTCACAAACAGCACTGTTCTACCTTCGCTTGTGGATACATCCTGCATTTTTCCGATTGCTTTTTTCTGAAACTCAGCATCTCCAACAGCTAGGACTTCGTCTACAACAAGTATCTCAGGTTCAAGATGAGCTGCTATAGCAAATCCAAGACGGACTGTCATACCTGACGAATATCTTTTAGAAGGTGTGTCAATATATTTTTCCACTCCGGCAAAAGCAATTATTTCATCAAGTTTTCGATTGATTTCAGCTTTTGTCATACCCATTATAGATCCGTTCATATAGATATTCTCTCTACCTGTAAGTTCTGGATGAAATCCTGTTCCTACTTCTAATAAAGATGCTATACGTCCTTTGGCCTTAATATAACCAGTAGAAGGAGTAGTTACTCGAGAAAGTAATTTTAGTAGAGTTGATTTTCCTGCTCCATTACGGCCTATTATACCCACGACATCACCCTGCTTTACGTCGAAGGTAATATCTTTCAATGCCCATACGTATTTTCCATTGGCTTTAGCTGATCGATCATTTACTTCGCCAATCTTTAGATAAGGGTCTTCTTTTCCGCGAACAGTATGCCACCATCTGTTTATATCATCTTTAATGGTACCAGTGCCAACAACGCCTAGGCGATACTGTTTTGATATGTTTTCGAATTTTATTGCTATTTCTGACATCTTCAATTTATTATACTACATCAATAAAACTACGTTCTATTTTGTTGAACATCCATGTACCTGCAATAACTACTACAACAGTTACTCCAAAGCTATAACCCAGAGATATCCAAGAAAAAGCTCCTTCTCCCATGAATGCGAATCTAGTCGTTTCCACAATAGAAGTCATCGGATTTAATTCTATAATCCATTTATACTTATTATATGCTTCAGGTATAGCCGACAAAGGGTATATTATAGGGGTTGCATACATCCATAGATAAGTGACAAATCCAAAAATAATACTTAAATCACGATATTTAGTAGTCATAGATGAAATAATAATACCAAAGCCTAAGCCCATGAATGCAGTCATTATTATTAATCCAGGGAACAATAGTATGTACATACTCGGTTGTATATTTGCTCCGTTAAAATAATAATATAGGTAGATGGCGATAAATAATGCAAATTGAATACCAAGTCTTATCATTCCCGATATAATTCCGGATATAGGAACTACTAGACGAGGAAAATATACTTTACTGAATACACCGGCGTTAGCAGAAAAAGTGCTTTGAGCCTTGCCTAGGCAGTCACCGAAATAATTCCAGCATAGTATTCCCGACATATAAAATAACATATGAGGTAAACCATCAGTCGATATATTCGCTATCCCTCCAAAAACAAACATATACATTGCTGTCATAAAAAAAGGTTGGATCAAATACCAAATAGGTCCAAGTATGGTTTGTTTGTAGGCTGTGACGATATCTCTATGGATATATCGTTTGATTAAGTCTCTGTATTTCCATACTTCCTTATAGTTTAGAGAGAAATTACTGCTTCGAGGTTTGATTACTATATCCCAATGCTCTTTGTCGAGTTCCATTTATAATATTTTAGTTTGTTTGTGCCCTATTCTTCGCATAAAAAAGATGCGTACAAAGATAGTTATTTTACTTATATATTTATAAGTAGATAGATCTGTAAATATAGATTATTCAGATAAATATAGTTAAGAGTTTGTGTCTGATTAAATAAAAAAACCTACATGAGTCTTCTCATATAGGTTTCATAAACCTTCGACTGTTGTCTTGATTATTTTTTTGTTGCAGCAGCGATTGAATCTTCAATAGCTTTTGTAGCAGCAGCAATTGAATCTTCTACAGCTTTAGCTTGAGCTTCAGCAGCAGCAGCAGCTTCTACAGCAGCAATTGAGTCAGCAGTAGCTTTAGCCTTAGCTTCTTCAGCAGCTTTATTATTTCCACATGAAGCGAAAGAGATTGCAATAACAGCAACAGCAAATAAAACTAATTTTTTCATTTTTTCTTTTCTATTAAAAACTTAAACGGTAAATGTATTTGAGTTATTTCTGATAACACGATACAAAGATATACATATTCTTTACATGTTGTATAGCATAATTATGTTTTTTTTACTGTTTTTTTTATTTTATTTGAAAAGATTGCCTATCTGAAAGTTTTAGCTTTGTAAGCTATTAATTATCATATAAATATCTTTTTATGCTTTTTTTAGGAGTTTTCTCAAATTCACTAGGATATATTTGTATTGCTGTAATATTCTCATAACTGGCCAATTGTTTATTTAGATTTTGTCTGTTTTCTTCCATAATGGCGGGAAGCATTTCCTGATCTATTTGCGCAGCATCCATTGTCTCATAGTCAGGATGAGCTAATGCGACTAATTTTCCATTACGTTCGACAACTAAACTTTCTAAAACAAAAGGCATATTATTTAATCTTGCCTCTATTTCTTCAGGGAATATATTTTGTCCATTAGGGCCTAAAAGCATGGTTTTACTTCTTCCTCTTATATATATTCTGTTGTCTTTGTCTATTGTCCCTAAGTCTCCGGTTTTGAGCCACCCATCACTAGTAAATGCTGCTTGTGTAGCTTCTTCATTTTTGTAATATCCTTTCATGACATTTTCACCTCTTACTTGTATCTCTCCGACTATGTTGTAAGGATCATCAGAATCTATCTTCACTTCCATAATATTGTCAAGTATTTTTCCGCATGAAGTCGGGATAAAATCGTAATTATGGGCATACGATATCAGAGGAGCACATTCTGTCATGCCGTATCCAACTGTAAAAGGGAATTTTATTTTATATAAGAAGGCTTCTACATCTTTATTAAGGGCTGCACCACCGATAATCACTTCATGAAAGTTGCCACCTAATCCTTCCATCAAGCCTTTTCTTATTTTAGCGTATATCTGGTCTTTTACAATAGGTATTTTGAGGGCCATTTTAATGGCTGGTTTCTCAATTTTGGGGAGTATTGATTTTTTGTATATTTTTTCTATCACCAGTGGAACAGAAATGATAAGATGTGGTTTTATCTCAGCAAAAGCTTCTGCTAGTATTTTAGGTGAGGGAGCTTTTCCTAATAATGTAGTATGCGAGCCTTCCGTAAGAGAATAAAGGAATTCGAAAGCACACCCGTAAGCATGAGCCAAAGGTAGAAATGATACAATATTCTGCCCTTTGAAAAGCAATTTAAGATGGTGGGCATGTGTTACATTACCAGCTAAATTGTTGGCTGTAAGCATTACTCCTTTACTAAAACCTGTTGTTCCCGATGTGTAATTGATAAGTACAAGTTCCGAATTGTCAACTTTCGTATAGTTAATGTCGCTCTGTTTATATCCATCAGGATATTTATTGTCCATCTTTTCGTCCAGGTTGTCTACAGTAAGAGATAATTTTTCTCCTTTTTGCTCATGAAGACAGCTTAGTTTGAAGTCGTTTATAGAGAATACTCCTCTGATACGAGGTAGATGATCTTCATCAAGGGAATCCCATATCTGAGTGCTGGTAAATAATAATACCGACTCAGAGTGATTTATAATATGTTGAACGCTATCTGCATGGAAGTCCTGTAATATTGGGACTATAACTCCACCATAGGTTATAACTGCAAGATATGTAACGCACCATGGGATATTGTTTTTTCCGATTAAAGCAATTTTATCACCTTTCTTAATTTTTGCGTCATCTAGTAAAATATGTATTCTTGCTATTTCTCTGGCGATGTCTTTATAGTATAGGGTTTTCTTTTCAGAATAATCAGATAAACCTTTAAGATCCCAATTGTTTTTGAAGCTATCTGCATATAACTCGATTAGATTTTTATCAATCATAAATGTTGCTCATTTTTTGTGAATTTGTGCAAAAATAAAGAGTCTGCTCATAATCTACAAGTATTCTTTCGCTAAAGTTGATACAATTATGTAATTTTGTACTCTTTTTGCGTGATCATTTTTGATTGCAAAGTTGTTATTATATTAAAAATTACTTATTTAGGTCTTTCTTTATACAATGATAGATAATTCAATATTTGAGAATAAAAAAGCGGCTTACCTTACTCTTGGCTGCAAGCTTAACTTTGCGGAGACCTCTGCAATAGGAAAGCAGTTGTCTCGAGTCGGTGTTCGCAAAGCAAGGGAAGGAGAAATTGCTGAAATATGTGTAATAAATACATGTTCGGTTACTGAATTTGCAGATAAAAAGTGTCGTCAGGCAGTTCGTAAGATGATAAAGGATAATCCTGGAGCTTATGTGATTGTAACAGGTTGTTATGCTCAGCTCAAGCCAGAGGATATCGCAGGAATCGAAGGGGTTGATATTGTGCTTGGTTCTGAACAGAAATTAGATGTGGTAGCTTACTTAGATGAGCTGAAAAAGAAGGATAAAGGTGTGGTGCATACCTCGAAAACAAACAGTATAAAATCTTTTGTGCCTTCTTGTTCACAAGATGATCGAACTCGCTATTTTTTGAAGGTTCAGGATGGTTGTGATTATTTTTGTTCATTCTGTACTATACCTTTTGCCCGAGGACGAAGCAGAAACGGGACCATCAAGAGTATGGTCGAACAGGCTCAGGAGGTTGTTTCTAAAGGCGGAAAAGAAATCGTTCTTACAGGTGTAAATATTGGAGATTTTGGAAAAACAACAGGAGAAAGCTTTTTCGATCTGGTTAAAGCATTGGATGACGTGGAAGGCATTGAACGTTTTCGTATATCTTCTATTGAGCCTAACTTGCTTACTGACGAAATAATTGAATTTGTTGCTAGTTCAAAGCGTTTTGCACCTCATTTTCATATTCCGTTGCAATCTGGGTCGGATGCGGTATTAAAATTGATGCGTCGCAGATATGATACTGCTTTGTTTAGACATAAAGTAGAGAAAATAAAATCAATATTGCCGCATGCATTTATTGGAGTAGATGTAATTGTAGGTACGAGAGGGGAGACGGATGAATATTTCGAAGAAACAAGATTGTTTCTCGAAAGTCTCGATTTTTCACAATTGCATGTTTTTACTTACTCTGAGCGTCCGGGAACTCAGGCTTTGAAGATCGATTATGAAGTAGATCCTAGAACGAAACATTCACGATGCAAAACATTACTCGATCTTTCAGATAAGAAATTAGAATCTTTTTATAACTCTCAGCAAGGTAGGCAAAGAAAAGTCCTATTTGAGCATACTCAACATGATAGTATGATGTATGGTTTTACCGAAAATTATGTAAAAGTAGAGACGACATTTGAGGAATGTAAGGCAAATGAAATTAAAATTGTTACTTTAGGAGGCTTTAACCAATTGAAAACAGCGTTAATAGAAGGTTAGTAATGAATAGTGTATTATATTATATATTGTATTCTTGGATGTATCTGCACGCACTGTTGCCGTTCAGGATGCTTTATATATTGTCGGATATTCTATATGTTTTTGTATATAAAATAGCCGGTTACCGTCTGAAAGTTGTGAGACAAAATCTTATAGGTAGCTTTCCAGATAAGTCGGATGATGAGAGACATATTATAGAGAAGGAGTTCTATCATCATTTTTGCGATTATTTTGTAGAGACTTTGAAACTTCTTCATATTTCGGACGAGGAGATGCGGAGGCGTATGCAATTTGAGAATATTGAATTGGTAAAAGATCAAATGAAGGATGGCAATTCGTCATTGATGTTTCTCGGACATTATTGTAATTGGGAATGGATAACTTCGATCAACTTGCATTTCAAAGATGAGGGTATAACTTTAGGCGAGATATATAAGCCTTTAAAGAATAAAGCAGTTGATGATCTTTTTCTTAAAATTCGTAGTCGTTTCGGTCCTTTGGCTATTACTAAGCAAGATACGTTGAGAACTATAATTAAGCTTCGGCGTGAAAAAAAACAAACGTTGATCGGTTTTATGGCAGATCAGTCTCCAGCTGTACTTAATATTCATTATTGGACATCATTTCTGAATCAGGATACACCAGTTTTTACAGGGGTTGAACGTATCGCGAAACAAACAGGATTCTCGGTCTTTTATTTAGATATGCAGAAAGTTAAAAGAGGGTATTATAAAGCGACGGTAAGACTGATAACTGATGACCCTCAAGCCGAGCCAGAAAACAGTATAACCGAGACATATATACGGGCAATGGAAAAAACAATACTTCGCAATCCTGCATATTGGTTGTGGACGCATAAGCGGTGGAAACGAACCCGTGAAGCGGTAGAAGCAGCGCATAGAAGATGAAAAAAGTAGCTGTCGTTATTCTTAACTGGAATGGAAAAGTTCTGCTTGAGGAGTTTCTTCCATCTGTAATTAAATATACATCATATCCTGATGTTGAGATTGTGGTTGCAGATAACGGTTCTACTGATGATTCCGTCGAATATCTTGAATCGGCATATCCTTATATAAACCGCATACTTTTGCCCGAAAACTATGGTTTTGCTGAAGGATATAATAAAGCATTAAAACAAATTGATGCAGAATATTTTGTTCTACTCAATTCAGATGTTGAGGTTACCGATAATTGGCTTTTGCCTATGATTTCCTATCTGGATAATAATAAGGATATTGTTGCTGCTCAGCCTAAAATATTAGCCCAAAGGAATAAGCGTTGCTTTGAATATGCAGGTGCATCAGGAGGCTTTCTTGATAAATATGGGTATCCTTTTTGTCGGGGCCGTATTTTTCAGGTAGTGGAGGAGGATAAGGGACAATACGATAAGCCGATGGATGTACTCTGGGCAACCGGAGCTTGTTTGCTTATTCGATCGAAAGATTTTTTTGAAGTAGGAGGCTTTGATGGGAGTTTCTTCGCTCATATGGAAGAAATAGATTTATGTTGGCGGTTAAATTGCCGAGGAAAACGGATTGTTTGCTTGCCTTCATCTGTTGTTTATCATGTTGGTGCAGCGACACTAAAGATTGAAAGCCCGCGAAAGACTTATCTTAATTTTAGGAATAATCTGATAATGCTATATAAGAACCTTCCTCAGCATAAGTTGAAGCGGGTAATGATTCTTCGTTTAGTCCTTGACTATATTGCTGCCTTTCATTTTGCTGTTACTGGCAAATATGCTAATGCTAAAGAGGTGATTCGAGCTCAAAAAGACTTTTATTACAGCCGTAAGATGTACAGCCGGGCTAGAAAGGAAAACTTGGAAAAGAGGGTAGTGGATGAGGTTGTGACTATTTATCCCAAAAGTATTTTAGTGGCCTATCACCTGAAATGTATCAAATTTTTTGATAAGTTACAATATCCCCTATAAACCGACTTGCAAATAATTCTAAAAAGAGAAATGAATATTTATTTTTCTTGTATATTTGAACGATCTTATATATCAAAATGAACAGGATCCTTCTTATATTCATTATGATGCTTCTATCTGTTGCTACTTCAATGGCGCAGAATACAGAGAAGCCTAAAACTTATATTGATATTGCGGCAATATATGAAGGGGATACTATTGCTGTAGTACAATTAAATCCTGTTTATATTTTTGCCCCCATCAAATTTAAAAATAACAAAGAAAGACAAGAATATTCTAAGTTGATTAGGGATGTGAAGGTGGCTTATCCTTATGCCCGATTAATTTCGGCATCTATAATAGAAACATATGAAAATATGCAGACATTGCCTGATGAAAAAGCAAAACAGAGGTATTTGGACGATGTGCAAAAATATATGATGGCAGAATATAAGCCAAAAATGAAAAAGATGACAAAGAATCAGGGTAAGATTCTTGTTAAACTTATTGATCGAGAATGTAATACTCCATCATACAATATTGTTAAGGCTCTGGTAGGAAGTTTCAAAGCAGGTGTATATAATGCTTTTGCAGGCTTGTTTGGAAATAGTCTTAAAACTGAATACGATCCTAATGGAAAAGATGCAGCTATAGAGGCTATTGTGATCCAGATACAGCAGGGTACTATCGATGCTAATTATGCGCGAAATTATCATGGGTTTAGATAATAGACTATAATTTGACCTTTTTAGGTATGGTTTTATATTTAATCTAATGAGTATAATAAAGAAGCAGAATGTTTAGGCATTCTGCTTCTTTATTATACCCTATATATTTCTGCTTCTTTATCTGTTTTTATAACTTTTAGCGGTCATTTATTCTTCATTAATTAATTATTATTTTGACCTGATTTTATTATTTTTTGGTTAATATTTTAACTGTGTCGTCTGCTTTATTTCATACTTTCACCTTAATATATTTTATTATTAACTTTTAATAGATCTAATATGGAAATACGAGGAAGAATAATCATGCTTTTAGTTTTTTTGCTGCAAACATTGTTTTGTGTTACAGCACAGAACCTATTTTATACATCAAGGAGTAATCCTATCGTAACTCATAAATATACGTCCGATCCGACAACACTAGTTTATAAAGAAAGGGTGTATCTATACACAGGGCATGATAGTGGCTTTCAAAATGGCATGCCCAATCCTCAGGAATGGTTAGTGTTTTCGTCTGACGATCTTCAGCATTGGCAGGAACATCCTGTTCCATTGAAGAAAGATGACTTTGAGTGGGCCGCAAATAAAGAGAATACATGGGCATGGGCTGCAGGTGTTGTAGAGAAGAACGGTAAATTCTATATTTATGCCACTGTCGCTGATCCAATAAATGCTGCTAATAAAATAGGAGTAGCAGTTTCGGATAACCCTATAGGCCCTTTTAAGGATGCTATAGGCAAGCCTCTCATTGGTGAAGATGTTCAAACTATCGATCCGTCAGTGTTTATTGATGATGATGGACAGGCATATATATTTTGGGGAGGATATAATCAGTGCTTTTATGCAAAGTTGAAAGAGAATATGGTGGAACTCGATTCTCCAGCTATGCAGGTGAAGGGTTATTTAGAGGGGTTTTCTGCAGGCTCAAGAGTGCATAAGCGCGATGATTGGTATTACTTATCGTATACGAGCGGATCGCCAAGTAAAATCTCATATGCTATGAGTAAAAGTATTAATGGCCCATGGGAATATATTGGAATAGTAAATGAAGTTCCTGCGAACTCTGCAACAAATCATCATTCTATTATTGATTTTAAGGGAAAAAGTTACTTTTTCTATCATAATGGGGCTTTGCCAAATGGAGGGTCTTTTAATCGTTCGGTATGTGTAGACTATTTGTATTATAATCCTGATGGAACGATGAAGAAAGTATGGATGACCTCTGAAGGTATTTATAATTAATTTATATACAATCTGAATGTAAAAAGAGAGTTGGTATCCAACTCTCTTTATCATTTCTTTACTTGCGAATAGCTATCTTATCCCAAGTAGCTTTTTAGTAATTTGCTTCGTGAATTCTGTCTCAAACGCTTAATTGCCTTTTCCTTAATTTGACGTACACGTTCACGTGTGAGTTGAAATTTATCGCCAATTTCTTCCAGGGTCATTTCCTGATATCCAATACCGAAGAACATTTTGATAATTTCACTTTCTCTTTCTGTCAATGTCGATAATGCACGTTCAATTTCTTGTTGAAGCGATTCATTAATCAACGTACGGTCGGCAATAGGGGCATCGTCGTTTACAAGCACATCCAATAGGCTATTGTCTTCTCCTTCGACAAAAGGGGCATCCATTGAAATGTGTCGTCCGGATACTTTGAGTGAATCAGAGATTTTATCTACCGGTATGTCCAATTGCTCGGCTAGTTCTTCAGCTGAAGGTTTGCGTTCGTTTTCTTGCTCAAATTTAGAAAAGGCTTTGCTGATTTTATTCAGCGATCCTACCTGATTGAGCGGAAGGCGTACGATACGCGATTGTTCTGCTAGAGCCTGCAATATGGACTGACGGATCCACCATACCGCATAACTAATAAATTTAAACCCTCTGGTTTCGTCGAATTTTTCTGCAGCCTTGATAAGTCCCAGATTTCCCTCATTGATTAGGTCGGGTAAGCTTAGTCCTTGATTTTGGTATTGTTTTGCTACAGATACCACAAATCTTAGATTTGCTCTAGTTAATTTTTCGAGTGCAGCCCTGTCACCTTTTTTGATGGCTTGAGCTAACTCTACTTCTTCCTCAACCGTAATCAGATCCTCACGACCAATTTCTTGTAAATACTTGTCTAAAGACGCACTTTCACGATTAGTGATTGACTTTGTAATCTTTAACTGCCTCATATATAAATATATATGTTAAAATGTCCCAAAAATGTTTGCAAATATAGTAAAAATATACCATAAATGACTATCTGTTTGGACTTAATTACCAGATAGTTTAGTTAATATTACTCAATTGTTGCTTTTACTATTAGGTATAGAGTTTATATCTAAGTTACTTACAAATAAATAACGCTTAAGCTAAGTTATTGTTTACAGCTTAAGCGTTATTTGATATTTCTTAATGAATATGCGCTTATTCGCTTAGATCCACTGCATAATATTTTCTTGCTCCTGTCGGGGTTATACCTGATATAAAGAGTACTTTATCAGAGCTGTTTGCAGTTGTTGCAATAATGTTTTCTACCTCAGAAGCGGAAGATACGGGTTGATTATTTATTTTTTGAATAATAAATCCTTTACTAATACCTTCTTTGTGAAACTTGCCTGCGTTGTCTATTCCTGCTATTTCTACACCATAGCTAACGCCCAGATCTTTTTTCTTTTCGGCTGTAAGATCTTTGAAGGCTGCTCCAACACTGGCTATGCCATCGCCTTTCTTAACAACAGAGGTGCTTCCAGAGCTGTTTTTTAGCGTAATGTCATAAGTTTTATCACTATTGCCACGTTTCAGATCTACTTTTACTTTATCGCCAGGGCGGAATCTGTTTACTTGGTCCTGTAATTCGCTTACGTTTCTGACTTTAACTCCATTTATGGCGGTAATTACGTCACCTTCTTCTACTCCGGCTTGTTTTGCAGGACTTAGTTCAGCAAAACCACCTACGTAAACACCTTCATTTATATTTAAACCTTTTGTTTTATCAGGATTGGCTTCTTTCGCTATGGACAGGTCTTGTATCATGACGCCTAAAACTGCGCGTTGAACAGTGCCATATTCTTTGATGTCGGCTACTACCTTTCCGGCAATAGAAATTGGTACGGCAAACCCATATCCGGCGAAGTCTCCCGTTTGAGAATAGATCATAGTATTTATACCTATCAATTCTCCATTTGTATTGACTAAAGCCCCACCACTATTTCCTTTGTTTATGGCAGCGTCGGTCTGAATAAATGATTGTATGTTGTTGCCACCAGATCCCATACCTCCACGACCTTTGGCACTAACGATACCAGCTGTAACGGTCGATGTAAGATTGAAAGGGTTACCAACAGCCAATACCCATTCACCAACTTTCAGGTTATCGGAGTTCCCGAATGGAATATAAGGCAATTCTTTTCCCTCTACCTTTAATAGTGCAATATCTGTTTGTGGGTCGGTTCCAACTAATTTTGCAGTATATTTACTATTATCGTTAAGCGTTACTTCTATCTCGTTGGCTTTATCTATTACATGATTATTAGTAATGATATAACCATCTTTAGAAATGATTACGCCCGAACCGAAACCGACACTAGGTTGAGGTGAGCCAAAATCTTGTCCTCCTCTGTCACCAAACCCAAAGAAATATTCGAATGGGTCGATCATTCGCTGACGTCCCTGACCTTGTGCAGCCTGGGATTTTACTGTAGATTTTATATGTACCACAGCATGTATTGAATTTTCGGCAGCTTTGGTGAAATCAGGGTATCCATCTGCAGTCAGACTTGCGAGTTGTACACCTTTTTGATTAAATTCGTGTCCGTAATTATAAAAATCCGCAGAGCTGTAACCTCTTTTGTAGTCCATGAAGCTATACATCCCATATGTAGCTCCTATACTCACTAATGCAACCACAACATAGGTTGAAATATTTTTCCAAATTTTTTTCATATGCAAGTATTAATTTTTTAATTGTTTCATTAATCTAATTGTTCTTATTTCTATTTCAAATGTAAAAACAAAAACTGTACACTACATAATGAGCTAGCCTGTTTTTTAACACTTTTAACCGAGGAGAAAATCTTTATTACAATTTTAACAAATTGGTCGGACTTTTTGTCAGTTTTGTAAAATGTACATAAAGTTGAAGGTGACAATCTTTTGAAAAATTGTATCTTTAGCAACTCTAAAAAATATACCTTTTTTATTACCTAATCATTCGATTCATGGGGACCTCTATTTTAATAATTATAGCTCTGTATTTCTCAATCTTATTATTAATTTCTCATTTTATAAGTAAAAAGCATAGCGACAACGAAGCTTTTTTTCTTGGAAATCGAAAATCTCCCTGGTTTGTAGTGGCAATAGCCATGGTCGGAACTTCTATATCGGGAGTTACATTCGTATCTGTTCCGGGGATGGTAGGTAAATTCGATATGACATATATGCAGATGGTTCTGGGTTTTTTCTTTGGTTACCTGGTAATTGCATATGTCTTACTGCCTCTGTATTATAGATTGAATTTGACAACAATATATGGTTATCTGGAGCAGCGGTTTGGGTTTTATTCTTACAAAACCGGAGCTTCCTTTTTTATTTTATCTAAGATTATAGGAGCTGCAGCCCGTCTCTATTTAGTTGCTATGATTTTACAAGCTTTGGTTTTTGATCAGTGGGATATTCCTTTTTATGTTACTGTGACAGGAATAATTTTACTTATCTGGGGATATACATATCGTAGTGGTATAAAAACAATAATATGGACAGATACTTTGCAAACATCTTGCCTGATACTAGGTGTTATCCTTATTATATGGCAATTGGCATCAAAAATGGATATGAATCTACCTCAGGTTGTAGATGCAATAAGTAGTAGCGAACACTCTCGTATCTTTGTATTTGATGATTGGGCTTCGAAGCAAAATTTCTTTAAACAATTTCTGAGTGGAATTTTTATTACTATTGTTATGACCGGCTTGGATCAGGATATGATGCAAAAGAATCTTACATGTAAAAACTTGAAAGATGCTCAGAAGAATATGGTCACTTACGGCTTTGCTTTTACTCCTATCAATTTTCTATTCTTGTCGTTAGGTGTTTTGTTGTTGTTATTTGCATCCCAGTCGAATATTGTTCTGCCCGAGCAATCTGATCAGATTTTACCGATGCTGGCTACAGAGTATTTAGGTTTACCTGTTCTTGTTTTTTTTACAATTGGTATAATTGCAGCCGCTTTTTCTAGTGCTGATTCTGCTCTGACAGCTCTGACTACTTCTGTGTGTGTAGATATATTGGATATAAAACGAGAGGATGCTACGAAAGCAAAGAGAACCAGGCAGAAAGTACATGTTGCGGTGAGTTTTGCCTTCTTGCTGGTAATACTTATTATAAATTATGTTCATCAGGAAAATATATTGGATACGATATATAAGGTTGCTTCCTATACCTATGGGCCATTGTTAGGCTTGTTCTTTTTTGGCTTATTTACTAAAGTCAATATTAGAGATAAATACGTACCGTTTATTTGTATTTTAGCTCCTGTAATAAGTTATTTCCTAGAATATATCTTATCTGAAGCTTATGCTTATAATGTGGGGTATGAGATTTTATTATTTAACGGATTGCTCACAGCCTTTGGCCTGTTACTCCTTGTAAGGAAGCAACCGTCTGTATAACTTATGGGCTATTGTTATCTAATAAAAAAAAAGGCCGACATCATCAAGATGTCGGCCTTTTTTATGTATTGTATCTTATTTAATCAACATATTTTTCACATCCGAATTTGTTAAGAATTTAGCAAATTCAATGTCGTTAAGCACATCAGCAACTGATATACCTTTATCTAATGCTGAACGTAGATTACCTACAACACCGGATGTGTTGTTTGTTCTGGCAGCAACGATAGCTGATAAATAATAAGTTGTAGCATCTTTATCTGCAATAGCGTTTAGTGTTTGCTGTGCTTTATTATAGTTCTTAGTTAGAACTTGCGCCAAAGCAGCATTGTTTGTTTGAGCATCACCAAAAGACTGTACAGCTTTGTTGTAGTCTCCTTTTTGTAGATACAGTAATCCTAAAGCCTCACCTAGCGAACTTGCGCCTGCTGCATTACCTAACAATTGTTCAGCTTTTGCAGTATTGCCATCAGCTAAAGACAATAAAGCCTGATTCATGCTGGCTTCTGGTGCACGAGAAGATACTTCGGCAGCTTTATTAAATGCTTGAACAGCTTTAGGAGTTTGTTTATTTTGATAATAATATGCTCCTAGGTTATTCCATCCGCGATAATCGTTAGGGAATTTTTGAGTTACATAAGTATATACTTTTTCTTTAGAAACACCATCAAGATTAGCGGCATACAATAATTCTTCAACAGAAAGACCTGTTAAATCAGAGGCTGCTGCTTTCTTTAGTTCTTCGTCTGTTTTACCAATAACTTCCACGTTTGCAATTAAGCGAGAACGACGTAGTTTCGGTAAAATTGTTTCTGCAAGATCAGAATATACAGCAGAAATATTTTTGATTTCTTTTTCTCGGGTTTCAGTATCAGGATACATTGACAGAACTCTTAATACTAGATCTTTGTCCTGAAGACTTGACGCTTGAACAAGTTTTTGGAAACCGTCCCAGTCTTGAGCTGTGTATTTAGCATTGATTTCAGTGTCGATATTCTTTTTCTTGAATTCTTTAGAAAGATAATTAGTCGTGTTTTGTTCACGTTTTTCTGCTAATTTTTCATTTAGGTCAAGACCTCCATCGGGAGAAGCGTAAGCAGATACTTCAACGTTAATATTTTTACGATCATTTTCTTCAGCTTCCTTTACCAGATCTTTCCATGCTGCAAGATTAGACGAATTTAGTTCGCTGGAACGTAATTCTGCCTGTTGGATGAGGAACATGATGTCAGCGTCGTAAGTTTCCTTTATAATACGTTGGAAAGCATCCGGAGCAACAGCAGGTGTTGTTGTCGCAGCATTAGCTAAGGCTTGAGTAGCAATAACTCCATCAGCAATTTTTACATCTGGAAATCCTGCAACTGTTTTACCTCCACGAGAAAAATCGAATCTAAGGAATAGTTCCGATTTCTTCATAGCCGGACTATAATCAAATTCTGATCTTAACGTAATAGGATTACCACTTTCATAATTAATTACGGTACCGTTTCCGGCAACTTTCTCACCTTGGTAGGTGTAAGATGTGCCCAATGCTTCACCACCACTATATTTTAATACAGGAGTTACAACAACAGTAGTGTTCTTGTCAAACCATTTTGCCGGGAATCGGCCATTGATGGTAACAGGAACCTTTGTACCAACAAGTTCTAATGGGGAAGGATTAGTGGTGAATAAAGAATTTGCCAGTGGAGTAGCCGTTTTCTTGCTACAAGATGTTGCTAGAATGGCAACTAGGGCAATAAGAGAAAGAAATAGTTGAAATTTCTGCCTTTTCATAGCTTTTAATAATTATTTATTTGATGTTTAAATATGAGATTTTCCTTGTACAAAGCTACCTTTTTTCTTCTTGAATAGAAAATGTCTATATGGTATTTTACTTATTAAATGAGCTTTTAATAATTTTTAATCTTTTAGCATCTTTACGTTGATTGAAGATGGTGCATAAATGCCGGTTTCGTGAAATGCGGTGTATACTTTTTCGTTTAATTCTACATTTACTGACGAATAATCTCCACTATTTACCCAAACCCTTATTGTAATATCAAATGTTCCATTATTTAATGTTGTGATACCAATAAATGGGGCAGGGGTATCTTTAATCTGTACGATACTTTTTATCACGCTTTGGAGAGTAGATTTTATGCTATTTATGTCAGCTCCATAGCCTATTGTAAATACGATATCGATACGCCTTTCTTTCTGATTGGAAAAGTTAATAATACTGCCGGTAGACAGTGGGCCATTAGGTAAATAGATAGTTCTGTTATCGCCGGTAAGAAGTATAGTATATAGAATGCCAATAGCCTGTACTGAGCCATCCATGCCTTGAGCTATAATCCGGTCACCTAGCTTGAATGGTTTGTTTACAAGAAGCATAACACCTCCGGCAAAATTCGACAGGTTGTCTTTCATCGCCATACCTATAGCTAAACCGGCTGCCGCCAGAATAGCAGCGAAGGATGTTGTGGATACACCTAAAATATTCACTATTACTAAAAATAGTATTATTTGAAATGTAATATTAGCAAGGCTATCCAAGAAGCTTTTTACGGTACTTTCTATTCTTCTTTTTTCCAAGAAGCGATCGATAAATCTTCTAAGCCATTTTATAACCCACTTTCCTATTATAAAAACGACAGTTGCTATAATAAGTTTTATTCCGAATGAAACAGCGAGATCGAAATATTCTCTTAATAAATGGTCGATAGCCGATACCGAAATATCAGCTTTGTCAGGGATAATATCCCCTTGAAGAATGTCTAGTAACATATTTTTTCTACACTTTAAAAACGGACTCAAAAATAATTATTATTTGGCGAAAAATAGTGGACTGTTTTTACTATTTTTTGTGGGAAAATGAAATAATTTATTTCGGTTATTTATCTCATAAGGGCTCAGAACTCGCGGAGAATAACTATATTTGATAATTGACATATACTTACTACTCGCTCATACTTATTGAAGAATATGAAAATACTAATAATAGAGGATGAATATGAAATATTAAAATCTATCGAATCTTTTTTACAATCAGAAGGTTATATTGTGGAAAAAGCAACTGATTATATATCTGGGATAGATAAAGTACATCTTTATAAATATGATTGCATTTTGTTAGATATATCTTTGCCGGGAGGCAGTGGATTAAAGATACTTGAAGATATGAAAAGTGCGGGAATTGTCGGGAATACAATTATTATTTCAGCTAAAGATTCTTTAGAAGATAAGATTACAGGGTTAAATCTCGGTGCAGACGATTATTTGACAAAACCTTTTCATCTGGCGGAACTACATGCTCGTATAAAAGCTGTGCTGAGAAGAAAAGACCTTGATGGTAACAATCGACTCAGTTTGGGAAATATGACAATTGATTTTGATGAACATATTGTATATATAGGTAAAGATGAATTGAAGTTGAACCGAAAGGAATTTGACATTCTTTCTTTTTTTGCTACTAATGTGAACCGTTTGATAACAAAAGAAGTATTGGCCGAGCATGTATGGGGTGATAATATCGATTCGGCCGATAATTTTGATTTTGTATACGCTCAGATGAAGAATCTTCGCAAGAAGATGAAAGATAATAATGCTGATGTAACATTGGAGAATGTATATGGTGTAGGATATAAAATGACGGTATGAAACTGGTTAATTACTTATCATTAAGATTGTCGGGTGTTTTTTTGCTGATATTGTTTATTTGGTCTGCTGTATACTTATATCTGCAAATGACAGAGATTCATGATGGTATAGATGAAGGACTGAATAATTTGAAGCAAGAGTTCGTTTACGAAGCTAATAACTCGCCTACCTTCGTTTCTGATATGCAAAAGCATAATCCTCTCAATATTATTATTGAAAATATTTCTTACGAAGAAGCAAGGGATATGAAAGAAACATATACCGATTCCCGAATTTATTTTGTGACAGAAGAGGAAGAGGAAGAGGTGCGTTTACTGACTTCGGTCTTTTTCTGTGAACAGGATCAAAAATATTACAAAATAAAATTTTTCACTTCTACTGTCGAAAGTGAAGATTTGATAAAGAATATGCTCTATCTCATTATTGCGTTGTGGGTTAGTTTGGCGCTAGCCATGGGTATTGTAATGAGGAAAATTATAAATAAAAGTAATAAGCCATTTTATAAACTATTAGAAAAGCTGAGAGGGTTTCGCTTAGATAATACAAAGATGATAGATATTCCGGTAACAGGTATTGCCGAATATACGGAGCTGAATAACTCTGTTAAGATTTTACTGGAAGAAAATATCAATGCTTTTACTGAGCAGAAAAAGTTTATAGAAAACGCGTCTCATGAATTGCAGACACCTTTAACTATTGCTATAGGTAAGCTAGAGTTGCTGCTTAACAGTGATACACTTTCAGAGCATCAATTGATGGATGTCAACTCTATATTGGGGAGTTTGAATCGGATGAAGAGACTGAATAGTGCTTTGTTATTATTGTCGAAAATAAAAAATAAACAGTTCTCGAATAATCAGACAATTGACTTAATAGCTATTTTTGAAGAAGTTCTATTTGACTTTGATGATATCATTCGATATAAAGAGATAACGATTGAAACAAAAAAAAATATAGATGTCTTAAACATAGACATGAACAAGGATTTAGCTTATATAATGATGAATAATCTTATAAAGAATGCCGTTTCACATAATATAAGGGGAGGGGAAATCTGTGTTATATTCGAATCTACATCCATAATTATATCAAACACAGGGCAACCTATCGATAAAGCAGTCGATATATTCGAACGCTATATATCGGCATCAGGTGATATTGGGTCTTCGGGTTTAGGCCTTTCTATTGTAAAATCAATTACAGAGATTTATAATTTAAAGATTTCGTATCAATATACCAATCGGCATGTTGTACGGCTAGATCTAAAAAAAGATTAAATTTTATACGGATTTTCATATAAATTATTGTGTTTTCCCAATTCTTTTCAGATTTGGGCCCTGATATTTGTCATATATTATTAAAAACATTAAACACAAAGTATATGAAAAAAATTACAACATTCTTATCTATCGCTATTATTAGTCTTGCATCTTGTCAGTTGGCTGTCGCTCAGCCGTCGCCTTTAGTTTCTAATAAATACTCGAATGCAGAGATTGAAAAGATGATAAATTTATATAAGTCTTCACATTCAAGAGATATTTATCCAACAGAATTATTTCGACAACAATTGATGAAGGATTTTCCGAATGCAAGAGGAGCCGATTGGGAAACTAGTGCAAATATATACGAGGTTGATTTTGAAATAGGACGCACAGATTACAAGGCATATTATGATGAACAAGCAAATTTATTGATGTATATCGTTGAGATTAGAATAAACGAATTGCCTGCTATTGTACAAAATGCTGCTCAGGCAAAATATCCAAACTATAAATTTGAAGATATGGACAAGATAGTTCGTGGAACAGATGTACTTTATGAAGTAGAAATGGAAAAAGGAGATATAGATGTAAAAGCTATATTTGGAGAAAACGGAACATTTGTAAAAGAAATATTTAACTAAAACAATTTGAACGATGAAAAAAATATTATTAATACTAAGCCTGTTTGTTGTATCATTTGCTTTTGTTTCATGCGATGATGATGACGATAAGAAAATAGCGTTAACAGATCTGCCTGTGAATGCACAAACGTTTATCCAAACTCATTTTCCGAATAACGAAGTAAGATTAGTTACAAAGGATAATGATAGCTATGATGTGTATCTCATTAATGGTTTTGAGATTGATTTCGATTTGTCGGGAGAATGGGATAGCATAGACGGAAGAGGCCAATTGGTTCCACAAAGTATAATGGAACTTATACCTGCAAATATTGCTGTTTACATAAAAGAACATTTTGCTCAGGGCAATATCACAGAAGTCAGTAAAGAATTATATGGTTATGAGATAGGATTGAATTATGGCTTGGATATAAAATTCGATTTCAATGGTAACTTCTTAATGGTAGAAAATTAAATATAGATTGATTTGTTTATCTATAGAACCGAGAGATAAGGAATAATCCTATCTCTCGGTTTTTGTATCAAAGTTGTAACCTTTGTCACCTTTTAGTTAAAATAGATCGGGTTACTATGTAAATATATACCTTTGCAATCTTAATTAATAAATATACACCTTGTGGAAAATTTGCAAAATACTGATCTGAAGTTTTTTTTGGACAGAAAGACAGAACAATATAATACACCGGATTTTATACCTAACGACCCAATAAGTATTCCTCATCGTTATACAAAGAAACAAGATAAAGAGATAATGGGATTTTTTGCTGCCATATTTGCATGGGGGCAAAGAAAAACCATTATAAATAAATGTAAGGAGTTGGGTGAAAGAATGGGTGATTCTCCTTATTGCTTTATTATGAATCATAAAGATATCGATTTGAAGAAACTGCTTGGCTTTAAACATCGTACTTTTAATGATACAGACCTATTATATTGCATTGACTTTATGAAGCGGCATTATAAACAATCGGAAAGTTTGGAAGATGCTTTCTTTCCAAGAGAGGGAATGACTGTAGAGGCTGCATTAAATTATTTTCAGACTTATTTTTTCTCTCATCCCGATGCTCCTCATCGTACCCGAAAGCATATTCCTTCTCCTAAGCAAAAATCGGCATGTAAAAGACTAAATATGTATTTGCGTTGGATGGTGCGTGATGATAATTGTGGAGTTGATTTGGGGTTGTGGAAAAGAGCTAAGACTAAAGACCTGATCTGTCCCCTTGATTTGCACGTAGAACGTACTGCCCGTAAATTAGGTTTGATGCAAAGAGATAAAGCCGATTGGCAGGCTGCTCTTGAGTTGACAGAGAATTTAAAGCGATTGGATGCAAATGATCCTGCGAAGTATGACTTTGCTTTATTTGGCATCTCGATAGAAGAAAAATGTATTATAGATAAGATATAAGAAATACACATAATATGCGTTTTATATATGACAGCCTATTTTTTTATTATATTTGCATCTACTTAACGTTTATGTTCTTTTATAAACGCATTATATATTATGCTTCAATGTGATAACAATCAGTTCTTGTTATGCTTGGACAAAAAGTAAACAGGTCATAGACCTTAAAGAAAGGGAATGGGAAAGTTATACATAATACCTACGCCGGTTGGTAATTTAGAAGATATGACATTCAGGGCCATTAGGCTTCTGAAAGAAGTCTCCTTTATTCTAGCAGAGGATACAAGAACTACCGGTATACTCTTGAAACACTTCGAAATACAGAATAAAATGCAGTCTTATCATAAATTTAATGAACATAAGACTGTTTCACATATTGTAGAAAGACTGAATTCTGGAGAAAATATAGCTTTAGTTTCAGATGCGGGCACCCCGGGAATATCCGATCCGGGTTTTCTTGTTGTGCGTGAATGTGTAAAAGCTGGTATTGATGTAGAATGTTTACCCGGTGCTACGGCGTTTGTTCCGGCATTGGTGTCGTCAGGTATTCCTTGCGATAGATTTTGTTTTGAAGGTTTTTTGCCTCAAAAGAAAGGGCGTATGACCCGTCTAAAAATACTAGCAGAAGAAACCCGTACAATTGTTTTTTATGAGTCACCTCATCGAGTTCAGAAAACATTGACACAATTGGCGGAATATATGGGCGAGGAAAGGTTTGCAGCTACCTGTCGCGAAATATCTAAAGTCTATGAAGAAACCAAAAGGGGAACATTGAGGGAACTTATATCTCATTTCGCAGTGAACGAACCTAGAGGTGAGTTTGTTATAGTTTTATCAGGTAAAGAAGAATAAAAATTAATATAAAATTGAGAATAGAACTAACAAGTTAAATATTTGTATATGAAAAAATTATTTGTAGGATGCTTTTGCTTAATAGCTATGGCT
>NZ_JAEPKU010000067.1 GCF_016652235.1 Dysgonomonas sp. Marseille-P4677 | reverse complement strand
TCCTCTAACAGCGTTGAATGAACAAGACTGATAGCTTAAGACTAATAATGCGATACTGATTGTGTACAAGATGGTTTTCATACTATATTCTTTCATTTAATAATTGGTTTATGTATATGACGTGATATATTATGTTTTGGTTACAGCAAAAATCAAATAATTTTGTTTTTAACAAAAAAGATAATCAAAAGTAACCATCCTGCTATCATAAACAACCCACCTAAAGGAGTTATCGGGCCTAAAAAACGGAGATTCAGATTCCAGTGTTCTGCAAAAGAGAGAAAGTAAATACTAAACGAAAAGAGCAGTACACCAATGATAAAACAAATAGCAGCCCATTTTTCGAGAGGTGATGTAAAAGAGAGCGTAAATCCAATTATTAATAAAATAATGGCATGATACATCTGATATCGCACTCCGGTCTCGAAGCTAACTAATTTTTCGGTTGATAGTATTTGTTTAAAGGCATGAGCACCAAATGCTCCCAAGATAACTGAGAGCATTCCGTATATTCCTGCAGCAATTAATACAATCTGCTTCATTTTCTATCTGTTAATGGTGTATATGGTTTTATCTCGGCTGCATTTTTGTATGCAGGACGGATAATTCGTTTTTGTTTAAAATTCAATTCCTCGATGCGATGGGCTGTCCAACCAACGATGCGGGCCATGGCAAACAAAGGTGTGTATATCTCTTGAGGTAAACCAATCATTTCGTAAACAAAACCCGAATAGAAGTCTACATTTGCACATACCTGTTTATTCACATTCTTTCCTTTAAGTTCCATAAAATTAAGAATGGCACGTTCTTCAAGGAGAGTGTAAAAATTGTATTCGTCTTCTCTGTCCTTTTCTATGGCCAGATCATGAGCCATTTCTTTTAGTAGCATCGTGCGTGGGTCAGAAATAGTATAAATAGCATGTCCAATACCATAAATAAGACCTGTTTTGTCGTAAGCTTCCTTATTTAATATCTTGAGCAGATAATTATCAACCTCTTCTACACTCGTCCAATCTTTAACATGAGTCTTTATATTCTTCAACATATCTATCACTTTCAGATTGGCACCGCCATGCAAAGGTCCTTTCAATGACCCAATTCCTGCAGCAATTGCAGAATATGTGTCTGTTCCTGTCGAGCTGGTTACACGTACTGTAAATGTGGAATTATTACCACCTCCATGGTCTGCGTGTACCATCAGTGCAAGATCAAGTATTTTTACATCTAGCTCTGTGTAGTGATGACCTTTCATCATGTAAAGGAAATTTTCAGCTAAGGAAAGGTTCGGCTGAGGATGTCTGATATGTAAGGATTTTCCTTGACTATGCCTTAGTGCATTATGAGCATATGCAATAATAGTAGGGAAAGTGGCGATCAGGTTTAGTGATTGCCTGATCAGGTTTTCCGGGCTCGTATCATCCGGTTTATCATCGAAGGTGTACAGCTCGAGCACACATCTGGATAGATAGTTCATAATATCGTTGCCGGCCAGATCTAGTATGTGCATAATTATTTTGGGCTTAAGGTCCATTATGCAACTTAGTAGTTCTGAAAACTCGGTCAATTCCGACTTATTTGGCAGATTGCCCGAAAGTATAAGATATATTACTTCTTCAAAACCTAATCTGTTTTCTTTTTGGGCACCTCTTACTATATCCTCCAGGCTGATGCCTCGGTATATTAATTTTCCGGGTATCGGGGTTAATTTCCCTTCTTCGTCACGTTCATAACCGACAACATCGCCCACTTTGGTAAGACCTACAACTACGCCGGTGTGATCTTCATTACGTAGACCTCGTTTTACATTTAATTTCTGAAATAACTCAGGCTCGAAGAAGCTTGTTACTTTTACTGTCTCCGACATCTTATCCACTATTTCCCTATCTTTTAATCTATCCATAGTATGGCAATTATATGGTTTTCATTCTATTTCTTCTATTCGAAAATATGTTGTAAATTTTGTTTTTAACTAAAAGGTGACAAAAGTTACAGTATTTCAGTAAAAATTTTATTTTGTTTCTTTTTTAGCTAAATTATATCTATAGGGTTGTATGTCTATAGATAAATTCGGCTTGTAATCTTTGCTATGAAACAATTTTGATATTAAAGTGGTTTGAATTTATGTTTTAAAATATCATGTCACAATTTCTTTCTATGGGATTAATCACAGCTCCTAGATTCTCATAAAATTTTATGGCCGGACCATTCCATTCGGATACTTGCCAGCGCAATCCGTTACAATTTTTTTCCTTTGCATAGGATATTACCTCTTTTATAAGTTTAGTCCCTATTCCTTTTCCACGAAAATCATGTTGTACGTAAAGATCATCCATATACAAAGACTTTCCTGTCCATGTATAGTAGGCAAAAAAGTAAGTGACATAACCCACTATTTTACCGTCTTCATCTCTTGCTACAAAACCATGAAAAAAAGCTTTCTCTTCTTGCATCTGCTTGACAGAATTAATCATCTTGTGCGGCATCTTCTCAAAAGAGGCAAACTCAAAAAAGAGAGAAATTAGTTCTTCAAAATCACTTTCTTTTATTGGCTCTATTATCATTATTGCTTCATATAATTTAATGCACTTCCGGCTTTGAACCACTCTATTTGCATTTCGTTGTATGTGTGAGATACTTCAAAAGATTCCTTAATACCATTTTTATGAGTCAGTTCAATAATTAGATTTTTTCCGGGTTTAAAGTCGGTCAAACCTAATATACTCAATTTGTCATCTTCCTGCACTTTATTATAATCATCCTTGTCAATGAACGTAAGAGCAAGCATACCCTGTTTTTTTAGATTAGTTTCGTGTATGCGGGCAAATGATTTTACAAGTATTGCTTTTACGTTGAGGAAGCGGGGTTCCATTGCTGCATGTTCACGAGATGAGCCCTCACCATAATTTTCTTCAGCTACAACTATAGAGCCAAGCCCCTGCGATTTAAATTTTCTGGCGAGTTTAGGCACTGCAATGTATTCTCCGGTTTCGATATCTAAAACCGCATTTGTTCTATCGTTATAAGCGTTTACCGCACCAATCAACATATTGTCTGATATGTTGTCAAGATGTCCACGAAAGCGTAACCAAGGTCCGGCCATCGAAATATGGTCGGTTGTACATTTGCCTTTTACTTTTATAAGTAATGGTTGCGCTATAATATCTTTGCCATCCCATGCAGGGAAAGGTTTTAATTCTTGAAGACGTTGAGAGTCTGGTGCTATTTTTATTTCAATGCGTGACCCGTCCACTGCCGGAGCTATAAAGCCTGATTCTTTCAATCCGTAGCCGTTTGGTGGCAATTCGTATCCTTGCGGTTCTTGTAATTTTACGTATTCACCTTTTTCGTTCAGCAATGTGTCTGTCATCGGATTGAAGCACAGGTCTCCTGCAATACTTAATGCTGCAACAATCTCCGGAGAGGTTACAAAAGCATGTGTATTTGGATTTCCATCGTTTCGTTTTGCAAAGTTACGGTTAAAAGACGTAACTATGGAATTAGGACGTTCGGGATTTTTCGATTCGCGTTTCCATTGTCCGATACATGGACCACAAGCATTTGCCATGATGGTAGCTCCTACTTCTTCGAAGACAGGTAATATACCATCTCTTTCGGCTGTAAAACGAACCTGTTCCGAGCCGGGGTTTATTATAAATTGAGCTTTTACTTTTATATCTTTCTTTTTTGCATCAGCTACAATGGATGCTGCGCGCGACATATCTTCATACGATGAATTAGTACACGATCCTATCAGCCCCACTTCCATTTGTTGAGGATATCCTTTTTCTTTTACTACTTTGGCAAATTCCGATATCGGGTGGGCTGCGTCGGGAGTAAACGGTCCATTTACATATGGTTCCAGTTTGGATAGATTTATTTCTATGACCTGATCAAAATAATTCTGAGGTTTTTCTACCGTCTCTATGTCTGGTTGTAAATATTCTGTAATTTTATCGGCCATCTCAGCAACATCTGTTCTGTTGGTCGCTCTCAGATACTCGGACGATTTTTTATCGTATGGAAAAATAGAGGTGGTTGCACCTACTTCGGCTCCCATATTACAAATTGTAGCTTTTCCTGTAGCAGAAAGAGACGCTGTGCCTTCGCCAAAATATTCGATAATAGCATTTGTTCCACCTTTTACTGTGAGAATTCCAGCCAGTTTTAGTATTACATCTTTAGGAGAAGCCCATCCTGATAGTTTGCCGGTCAGCTTTACACCTATTATTTTAGGCATCTTCAGTTCCCAAGGCATTCCGGCCATTACATCCACAGCATCGGCTCCACCTACACCTATAGCTACCATTCCCAAACCTCCGGCATTTGGCGTATGAGAGTCTGTTCCTATCATCATACCTCCGGGGAATGCATAATTCTCAAGCACTACCTGATGGATAATTCCTGCGCCGGGTTTCCAAAAGCCAATTCCGAATTTGTTGGATACATTACTCAAAAAATCAAAGACTTCTTTATTCGTTACTTCGGCAGTGGAGAGGTCTTCTTTCGCCGATTTGTAAGCCTGAATCAGATGGTCGCAATGTACTGTCGATGGAACTGCTACTCTGGCACGTCCCGAATTCATTAGCTGTAATAAAGCCATCTGTGCAGTTGCATCCTGCATAGCCACTCTGTCAGGCGAAAAGTTTACATAGTCTGTTGCCCGCACAAAGTTTTTTACAGCTTCATCTTTGGAAAGATGGGCGTAAAGTATTTTTTCACAGAGTGTTAGTGGACGATTTAATACCTTCTTTGCGTTTTCAACCTTAGTTGGATAGTATTCGTAGAATTCACGAATCATATTTATGTCAAAAGTGGATATTTTCATTGCAGATTGATATTTTTTAGAGTGGTTGATCTTAATTTTGATAAAAACAAAGTTAATAAAATTATTTAATGATTCTATTTCTGCCACGCCCTTTTTGAGAAGTATTAAGCTAAACCACTTTGGTTAATAGTGTCAGGATTTTATCAAAATATTAGCCTCCGTTTTTGGATATTAATCTCTATATCTTGTATTAAGAGATAGGTAGAGCCTGGTTTGGTTTATTGTGATGATAGAGTTTTCCCGTTCGGAATAAGGAAGTAAGTAACAGATACTATTTATGTCCGATAAAAAAATAAAATATTGTTGAACCTTAATAACTGCAAAATCCAGAACATTTTAAACCTTCCGATATTAAAAATGTCAAAGAATTCAAAGAGAAGGTGCTATTAAATAGTATTTTCTTACTTTTGTATTTCTTTAAAAAAAAGTATTTCATGAAAATCTGTTTAATTATATCTTTATTATTGTTCTCAACCATAGCTACATATGCACAGTCTTCATCCGAAAAATTAATAAGACAGGGTGTTGCTTTGCATGATAAGGGACGGTATAAAGATGCAATTGCCAGTTATGAAGAGGCGCTAAAAATAAATCCGACATCAATGTCGGCTGTATATGAAATGTCATTGTCTTACTTGCAGCTCAAAGATTATGATAAGGCTATCAGGTATAGTACAAAAGTAATTACAGCTAATTTTCAGCCTTTACTAATGGATGCTTATATAGTGAAAGGTACGGCATTGGCTAATCAGGGAAAAACAGTGAATGCTTTAAATTTATTGAATGAAGCTTTGGGAAAGTGTGGTGATGAGTATTTGATACATTTCAATCTTGGGCTTTGTTATTTCAATTATAAGGATAACGAAAAGGCTGTTCAGCATTTGCGAAAAGCCATAGAGATAGATGCAACACATGCAAGTGCCTTTCTTCTTTATGCTTATGCTCTGAATGATTTGGGCCGATGGGTACAGAGTTTCTATTCCTTTCACTTCTTTCTGTTGTTGGAGCCTAATACAGGACGATCGAAAGATGCCTTTGGTGAGATGTATGATATAATCAATGCTAAAATAGAAAACGGGTCGGATAAGCTATCTCTGGAAGATGGTGTTGATCGCCAACGTCTTTATGAAGCGATACAAAAAAAGAAAACAGGAGCCACGGATAATATTTCAGAATATACATTTTTTGTGGAAGCATCCAAACTTATGTTTTTTTCTTTGGCACAAATGCAAAATGATACTCAAAATGGTTTACTTTGGTATTTTTTCGTGCCTACATATGATGAAATATTAAGTTCGGGTCATTTTGATACATATTGCCGTTATGTAAGTGTTGCTTATTTTCCTGAGTCACTTGCTTGGTGGAACGACAATAAAACTGAAGTCGACAATTTTATCGAATGGTTTGAAAATGGACAAGGAAGTATGGATGATGAAGCCGAATATGGAGATGATTCCGATTTGGACGAATAAAGATTATTTTAATTAGATGTCACCGGAAGCAGAGAAAAATTTGGTAGAGAAACTTCACGATCCTAAAAATCAGCAAGCGGCTTTTTCTGAACTTGTAAAGGAGTTTAGCGAAACTTTATATTGGCAGATTCGAAAGATTGTTATAAGCCACGATGATGCTAATGACGTACTACAAAATACTTTTATTAAAGTTTGGACTAGTATAGATAACTTTCGTGGAGATTCTAAATTATCCACGTGGTTGTATCGCATAGCCGTAAATGAAGCGATAACTTTTTTGAATAAGCAGCGTGCACTAAATAATATATCGATTGACGATGCCGATACCTTTTTGGTTTCTCGTCTCGAAGGAGATGAGTATTTTGACGGCGATGAGGCGCAATTGAAATTACAGAAAGCAGTGTTGAGGCTTCCAGAGAAACAACGCATAGTTTTCAATATGAAATATTTTGATGAAATGAAATATGAAGATATTTCAGATATTTTGGAAACCTCCGTTGGTGCGCTGAAAGCATCATATCATCACGCCGTAAAAAAGATTGAAGAATATTTATCAATAGATGATTAAACCTTTTTATCTAATTAGAGTCTATATATTATATATAGGTGAAGTTATTAAGAATAAGTGTTATGTTGGATAGTTTAGATAAGAAAAAGAATCCGTTTAAAGTTCCCGAAAATTATTTCGAGAATTTTAATGCTGAAATAATGAGCAAACTTCCTGAAAAACAAATACAAAAAAGGAAGATTGTTCCATTGTGGAAAAAGGTGGTGCCTTGGACTGCTGCGGCAGCAGTATTTTGTGGAGTTATTTTCTCTACAGGGATTTTGAATAAGACAACCTCCGATCCTGTACCCGTAACATCTTCGGCTCTGGCATCTTCTGAAGAAGAGGACTACTACTTATTTCTTGAGGATGAGGTGGTAAGATCCCAATATAAAGAGATAATGTATAATAATTAAAAAAATAAATATATTATATGAAATTTAAAAGTATTCTGGCATTTATATTATTAGTTTGCACGACATTTTCGGTAAGTGCTCAGAATAGAAGAGGTGGGTTTGATATTGCAGCATTGAAGAAAGAAAAAAGCGAATTTCTAAAAAAAGAATTAAATCTTACAGAAGCTGAGTCTAAAGCTTTTTTACCTCTGGAATCTGAGTTTATGTCGAAGAAATATGAGGTAAACAGAGATGCACGAAGAGAGACGCGTGCCTTGAAACAAAAGCAGAATAAGACAGATGAAGATTATAAAAGAATAACTCAATTAAACTTGGAATCGGAGCAAAAAGAAGCTCAGATACAAATGGAGTATTATAAAAAATTTAGCGAGGTTTTATCTGCTGAAAAAATAGAAAAATATAGAAGTGTAGATCTTAAGTTTAAAGAAATGATGTTGAAACGCCATAAAGAGCGTCATCAAGAAGGATCGCAGCGAAAATAATTTTTTTAATTAAAAAATGACATAAAGTTTGTTTTATTGTAAATAATGTATACTTTTGTTTTTATAAAGAATACAATAATGTACAATAAAGCACATCATCATCATTTATTATTACTGCCAAAAGGTGAGTAACGTATATTGATGTGATGTCTTACAAAAATATAATAAGAGCTTACCTGATAAGGTAGGCTCTTTTTTTGTTGAAAATAATTTAAACGAATATATTATGGTACTAAGAATCGCAGTGCAATCGAAGGGACGTTTATTTGAAGAAACGATGGAGCTTCTGCAAGAGGCAGGGGTTAAGTTGAATAATATCAAGCGAACATTACTTGTTCCGGCTAAAGACTTTCCTGTCGAAATACTTTTTCTTCGCGATGATGATATTCCTCAGGCGGTGGCTACCGGTGTGGCTGATATAGGAATTGTGGGGGAAAACGAATATGTGGAGAAGAATGAAGATGCAGATGTTGTTAAACGTCTCGGATTTAGTAAATGCCGCTTGTCGCTGGCTATTCCTAAAGATGAAAATTATGATGGTGTCAAATGGTTTGAAGGAAAGAAAATAGCTACTTCATATCCTTTTATTCTCAATCAATATTTGAAAGAGAATAATATTAACTCAGAAATACACATCATAACAGGTTCGGTAGAGATATCGCCTAGTATAGGTCTTTCCGATGCCATTTTTGATATTGTAAGTTCGGGTGGAACCCTGGTTAGTAATCGTCTGAAGGAAGTTGAAATTGTCATGCGATCAGAAGCTTTGATTATTGCGACAAAAAAACTTTCACAAGAGAAAAAAGACATACTTGACGAATTGATATTCAGAATTGAAGCAGTACAAGCCGCAACTGACAAAAAATATGTACTTTTGAATGCGCCGCAAGATAAATTGAATGAGATTATAGATATTCTTCCGGGAATGCGTAGTCCTACTGTTACGCCTCTTGCAACCGAAGGGTGGTGTTCTATACAGTCGGTTGTCGAAGATAAACGTTTTTGGGAGGTAATCAGTAAACTCAAATCTTTGGGTGCGGAAGGAATATTAGTATTACCAATCGAAAAAATGATATTATGATACGAGTCTCGGAAGATATAGAACTATATCCTTTATCGGTAGATGATATTTTTAGAATATTCAATACGCTGAATGACGAGAGGGAATATATGCGGACGTGGCTACCTTTTGTTGATGCAACACATGAAGTGGAAGATACCGGAAATTATGTAAACTATGTTTTGCAAACAGCAGATAAACAATTTACTATATACTTTAAGGGAGAGTTTGTTGGACTTATAGGTTTTAAAGATACAGATTTCGATAATAAAAAAATAGAAATAGGCTATTGGTTGTCTCAATATGCACAAGGCAAAGGTATCATGTTTAATTCTGTGTCAAAGTTAATAGAATATGCATTTATAGAAATGAATATGAATCGGATACAGATAAAGGTCGCCGTAGATAATCATAAAAGCAGGAAAATTCCTGAAAAATTGGGATTCCAATTTGAAGGAATTGAACGCGATGGAGAACTATTGGTCGATAATGTTTATACAGATATTGCTATTTACAGTTTATTGAAAAGAGAATTTAACGGATAAATTTATGCAGATAATAAAATACCCGCCTCGTACAGATTGGAAAGCTATATTAGCACGCCCTTTGTTCGATACTTCGGCTTTAAATAATACAGTAGGTGCAGTGCTTACAGATATTAAAGATAGAGGAGATGAGGCTGTTTTCGAATATGAAGAAAAATTTGATAAGGTAAAACTCTCATCTTTGTCTGTAACCAAGGAAGAAATAGAAGCCTCGGAATCATTGGTGTCCGAAGAATTGAAAGCCGCTATTCGTGTAGCTAAAGGAAATATTGAAACTTTCCATCGTAGTCAGATTTTTGAAAGTAAAAAGGTTGAGACAACTATAGGTGTGACTTGTTGGCAAAAAGCTGTTGCTATCGAGAAAGTCGGCTTATACATTCCGGGAGGTACAGCTCCATTGTTTTCTACCGTTTTGATGCTTGCTGTACCAGCTAAGATTGCAGGTTGTAAAGAAATTATCCTTTGCTCACCGCCAAATAAAGAAGGAATAATAAATCCAGCAATACTTTTTGCGGCAAAAGAAGCGGGTGTTGATAAGATATTTAAGATAGGTGGTATACAGGCTATTGGTGCTATGGCTTATGGTACCGAATCGGTACCGAAAGTATATAAGATTTTTGGCCCTGGTAATCAGTATGTAATGGCTGCTAAGCAAATGGTAAGTCTTAAAGACGTAGCGATAGATATGCCGGCCGGACCATCGGAGGTGCAAGTAATAGCCGACGATACGGCAAATCCGGCTTTCGTTGCTGCTGATTTATTATCTCAGGCAGAGCACGGAGCCGATAGTCAGGTGATAATGACTACTACAAGCGAGTCGTTAATCTCTGATGTCCTTCAGGAGATTGAACTTCAGTTGTTTGAGCTACCTCGTCGTGAAATAGCAGAAAAGGCTCTGCAAAACAGTAAACTAATACTGTTGAGAGATGATCGTGAAATAGTTGATATGACAAACCAGTATGCACCGGAGCATTTGATAATCGAAACATCTGATTACATGGATATAGCAGATCAGATAACAAATGCGGGTTCGATATTTCTCGGGCATTATACACCTGAAAGCGCAGGTGATTATGCTTCGGGAACAAATCATACTTTGCCTACAAATGGTTATGCAACGGCATATAGTGGAGTGAATTTGGATAGCTTTGTGAAAAAGATAACTTTCCAAAAGATAACGAAAGAAGGGATTCGGAACCTTGGGCTGATTATAGAAATAATGGCCGAAAGTGAAGAGCTGTTTGCTCATAAAAATGCGGTAACTTTACGCTTGAAGAAATGATAATTCCCCGAATTATAGAATACCAGAGTCCAGAGTATAAAGAAATGCTCGATCTTCGTACGAAAATCCTAAGAGAACCATTGGGCTTAGTATTTACTGAAGAAGATTTAAGGAGAGATAAAGATGATATTCTTTTAGCTCTCTATTTATCTCGTACAGGTAAAATGGTAGCTTGTTGCATCCTTACCCCGATGGATAATAGGATAGTAAAATTACGTCAGATGGCGGTAAATAATGAAGAGCAAAATATTGGTTTTGGAACTAATATGTTGTTCTTTGCTGAGTATGTTGCAAATAAGGAAGGCTTTGAAGTGATCGAATTGCATGCACGTAAGGTTGCAGTCGGTTTTTATAAGAAATATGATTATAAAATAATAGGAGAAGAATTTGTTGAAGTGGGTATTCCTCATTTCGAAATGAAAAAAGAACTGAAAATGGAAAAAGAGAAGCAGCTGGTAATAGATAGGGTATCTGAATTTATAGATATCACCCTTACGCCTTTTGGTAAGCCACAGCGTGGAGTTATCGATGTTGAAAAGCGTGACCCTATGTACGATGGAAATGGGGTTGTATATATGCTTTCAGTGTTTGAAAAAGGAGAATTGGTAAATAACCGTATCGGAACATATATGGTTTTACTGAATAAAGGAGATCAGGCTGGTTTTCATGAGCATGGAACTAAAAAAGAACAAGAGCTGTACGTTCTTATACATGGCGAAGGAGAATATATAGAGAGGGTTGGAAAAGAAACTATTACACGAAGATTTAACCTGAAGAAAGGAAACGTTACTTCTATTCAGGGCGATAATAACTATCATTCGATAATAAATACTGGAGATGAGCCTTTAATTATCTTTGTAGTAACTACATACGAGAAAGGAGTCTGATCTTGTTAAGTATTTTTACGATTAACATATATGTGAATTTAACAATAATCACTACATTTAAGCAGCTAACTGGATTGTAAAATTTCAAAATCTATTATGTTATGGGTAAAAGAATATTAATGCTGGCAGGCGATTTTGTCGAAGATTACGAACTAATGGTACCTTATCAGGCCCTTTGTAGTGTCGGATTTCATGTCGATGTGGTCTGCCCCGGAAAAAAGGCTGGTGATACAGTTGCAACGGCTATTCACGACTTTGTAGGTTTTCAGACTTATGTAGAGTTGAGAGGTCATAATTTTGCATTAACAAAAAGTTTCGATAGTGTAAAACTTGATGATTATGCCGGACTTTATATTACCGGAGGTCGTGCTCCCGAATATATACGGCTCGACCCTCGTGTATTGGAGTATACTCGCTATTTCTTTGATAAGAATCTACCTGTTGCAGCTATATGCCACGGTATACAGATACTTACAGCGGCAAATGTAGTGAAAGGTAGGACTCTTACTTGCTATGTGGCTGTTGGCCCTGAAGTTACCTTGGCCGGTGGTATTTATAAAGATATTCCTGCAACGGAAGCTATTACGGATGGTAACCTGACTACTTCTCCTGCATGGCCGGGGCATCCCGCTATATTAAGGGAATTTTATAAATTGTTAGGAGTAAAAATAGAAATATAAAATATTGGCTTTGAATGGCTAATAAAAATAGAAGTATTAGTGTCCTTTGTATAAATTTCCGTAAGCTTAGTAGAAAATATTCTAAGTTTTCTGGTCTATACAGAGGATATTAAATATAATGACAATAGATAATAAACAATGAATCTACAGCAATTAGTTCGCAAAAACGTATGGGATATGAAGGCCTATTCTTCGGCCCGAGATGAATTTAAAGGCGAAGCATCTGTTTATCTGGATGCCAATGAGAATCCTTTAAATGATAAATATAATCGTTATCCCGATCCTTTACAATGGGCTTTGAAGGGAAAAATATCTAAAATAAAAGGTATTGCCTCCGAGAATATCTTCCTCGGCAATGGGAGCGACGAACCGATAGACCTTGTTATTCGTGTGTTTTGCGAACCCCGTGTAGATAATATTGTTGCTATCGATCCTACATATGGAATGTATCAGGTTTGTGCTGATGTAAATGATGTAGAATACCGCAAAGTATTGCTAGATGAGAACTTCGACCTTGATGCTCAGAAATTGTTAGAAAAGACGGATAACAACACCAAGCTTATATTCCTTTGTTCTCCAAATAACCCTACAGGGAATTTATTGAAAAGGGAAGAAATCGAAAAAATATTAAATACTTTTCAAGGGGTTGTTGTTGTCGACGAAGCTTACATTGATTTTGCTTCGGAAGATACATGGATTGCGCAATTAGAGAAATATCCAAACCTGATCGTATTACAAACCTTTTCTAAAGCATGGGGATTGGCAGCCGTTCGTTTAGGAATGGCTTTTGCCTCTGCCGAGATTATAAAACTCCTCAATAAAGTGAAATATCCTTATAATGTAAATATTCTAACTCAAAATTATGTAAGTGGAGAACTGGATAAACTTGAGTTGAGAAAAGCATGGATACAGACTTTGTTGAAAGGGAGGGATTATTTAAATGCCGAATTACCAAAACTTCCGTTCGTAGAGAAGGTATATCCGACCGACTCCAATTTTATTTTAATAAAAGTTGCTGATGCAAACGGCCTGTACAATCAGCTTGCAGAAAAAGGAGTAATAGTCCGCAACCGAAATACAGTATCCCTTTGTGCCGGATGCTTGCGCATAACAGTTGGTACAGATGAAGAAAATGAGACATTAATAGAAGTATTAAATACTTTAATATAAAAAGTGTATTTGCCTGTAATATGAAAAAAAGAGCATTGTTTATCGATCGTGATGGCACTATCGTTATAGAGCCGCCGATAGATTATCAATTAGACAGTTTGGAGAAACTGGAATTTTATCCCAAGGTTATGCGTAACCTTTACTTTATACGTAAAAATCTTGATTTCGAATTTGTAATGGTAACAAATCAAGATGGGCTAGGTACGGCTTCCTTTCCCGAAGATACATTCTGGCCGGCACATAATCTGATGTTGAAAACACTTCAGGGAGAAGGAATAACCTTCGATGATATACTTATCGACCGCAGTTTTCCCGAAGATGATGCGCCGACACGCAAGCCCTGTACAGGTATGCTAGGCCATTATCAGACAGAAGAATATGATTTAGCTCATTCGTATGTAATCGGTGATCGTATAACAGATGTGGAACTGGCTAAGAACTTAGGTGCAAAGGCAATTTATTTACAAGATAATGCAGATATTCCGCTCGAATTGCAGAATGTTTGCGTTCTACAAACTACAGACTGGGATATTGTATGCGAATATCTTTTTGCCGGAGAGCGTAGAGTTGATATTAAGAGGGTAACAAAAGAAACGGATATCTCTGTTTCATTGAATCTCGATGGAAAAGGCGCATGTGATATCTCCACCGGACTTGGTTTCTTTGATCATATGCTTGAACAGATAGGTAAACACTCAGGAATGGACTTAACGATACAAGTAAGAGGTGATCTGAATGTAGACGAACATCATACAATAGAAGATACAGCCATTGCGTTAGGCGAAGCTCTTCATAAAGCTTTTGGTGATAAACGCGGTATAGAACGATATGGATATAGTTTACCGATGGATGACTGTCTCTGTTCAGTTGTCCTCGATTTCGGGGGCCGTCCATGGCTTGTATGGGATGCAGAATTTCATCGTGAAAAAGTAGGAGATATGCCAACCGAGATGTTTCTTCATTTCTTCAAATCGTTGAGCGATGGTGCTAAGATGAACCTGAATATCAAAGCAGAGGGTGCAAACGAACATCACAAAATAGAAGGTATATTCAAGGCTTTTGCCCGTGCTTTAAAAATGGCAAAGAAACGAGATATTTTTAATTATGAACTACCTTCGACCAAAGGGGTGATTTAAGTTAATATAACGTATCGATAGAATAAATAGGCGGTTACCTCTGTTTTTATAGATAGATTAACTTCTCATTTTTCATTTTTTGCGTAAGTTTGCACCGATGAAAAAAAATATATTGACAGTATTTTTATTTCTTATGGTATTCTCGATGCTGAACGCTCAGAATAAACGTAGGATAGCAGTTGATTTGCATGACCATAAAGAGGATTCGCTCCATCTGGATCAAAAGGATTTACCCGTTAGCGGAACTATAATAGATACAGCCAAAGTAGAAACACCTTCTATGTATGTATGGAAGATAACACCTCGATTAGGAGAGCGTGTTTTCTTACCAATGGATACATTAATGACTAATTTTCATCAAAAAAGTCTGGTCGATGGGCAAAGTGTGGCTATGGGATATTTAGGTAATATAGGCTCTCCTGCACAATCTAAGATTTTCTTTGACAGACCCGAATCTTCACGTTTTGTATTTGAGGATGTAATGTATCTTTGGCGGAAGAATCCAGGAGATCAATATTTTATGAATACTAAAGTGCCATATTCCAATGTGACTTATCAGAGTGGTGGTGGCGGACAAAGCGCCGAACATCGTCTTCAGACGGAACTTTCTATGAATATGGGTAAAAAACTGAATGTCGGTTTTGATTTCGATTATGTTTATTCACGTGGATTCTATCAATATTTGTCGAATAAGCAAATGAGTTATGATTTCTACGCCAGTTATATAGGTGATAGATATAAGATGCATGCGTTTCTTCATAATAATAACTTTACCAATGTCGAGAATGGTGGTATATCGGATATGCAGTATATTACGAATCCGGATGCTCAAAGCGTAAAGGCGACTGGCTATAGTGGCAAGTCTCTCGATATTCCTGTACGTATGCAAGATACATGGAATAAAATGAGAGGAAAAAACCTTTATGTAACCAATCGTTATGATCTAGGTAGTGACGAGGAAGAATATGTAGTAAATGATTCGACGAAAGCATGGCGTAAAAAGGAGAATTATGTGCCATTGGCGAGTGCTATTTTCACAACACATTACACAGATCAGCGCAGGCGTTTTAAGTCGGATTATATATATATGGATCAATTGTATGAGCCATTTTATAAAGAATTGGGACAGTTTCAAACAGAAAGTACAAAGTATGATGGCAAAGCAAACGACTTTATGTCATATTATTCTTTTAAGAATACGTTGGCTTTGGCTATGAATGAAGATTTTCGTAGCTGGACCAAATTCGGATTAACCGCTTTTATCGAATATGATATGCGTAAATATTCGATGCCGGGTGAGATACCGGGCTTGCATGAGCGTTTCAGTGATGATGCTCTAACTGTTGGCGGGGTACTATCGAAGGAGAAAGGGAAGTACCTGAAATATAGGGCTTCTGCCGAATTCAATCTGATGGAGGGCAATGATTATAAGCTTGAAGGGGAAATTGGAACAATGCTTAGTTTATTTGGTAAGAATGTTTCAGCTAAAGCAAATGCTTATGTAAAAAGTATTCGTCCGAGTTTCTTTCAACGAAACTTTTCATCCAAGTATTGGAACTGGAGGGAAAGCGAAACAAATTATAATAATACAAACAGGGTTTATATAGGAGGAGAAATAAATCTGCCGGAGCTATCTTTTTCTAAAACCCGTATTAGTGGGGGAGTTGAAACAATAAAAAATTATATATATTTCGATTCAAAGCGATTGCAACAGCAAAGTAGTGGAGATGTACAAATTGTTTCTCTTCGTTTAGATCAGAATTTGAAAACCGGTATTTTCCATTGGGATAATCAGATTGTTTATCAGATGTCTAGTAATCAGGATGTAATACCTTTGCCTGATTTGAGCCTTTATACTAATCTTTATCTTAAAACTAAGATTGCTAAAGTAATGACATTGCAGTTAGGTGCCGACGCACATTTTCATACAAAATATTACATGCCCGGCTATGAACCTCTAACTATGCAGTTTTATAATCAAAAAGATATGAAACTAGGTGAATTTCCTGTAGTAACTGCCTATATCAACTTGCATTTGAAATATACACGATTTTTCCTAATGATGTATAATCTTGCTGAGGGTATGGGTGAAAGAGAATCTTTCTCTTTGTATCGTTATCCTGTAAATCCACGTATTTTTAAATTAGGTATTGCTTGGCGTTTCAATAATTAATTTTCTTATGGTTAAAAAGAAGGCTTTGGTTTTCATTTTAGTAGCTTTGGTTTTATTAATTGCGGTATGGTTTATTTGGTTCAATACAAAGGAGGAACCGAGAGAATATGCTCAGATAGAAAAGGATGGAGTGTTGAATATTGTAACTGATTACAACTCTGTAGGCTATTATGTTTCCGGCGATACTTTAGCCGGCTTTAACTATGAGCTGATTGAATTGCTTAAAACTTGTACGCCATTAAAAATTGAAGTATTTCTTGAATCAAGCTTAGATAATAGTATCGAAGCTCTTAGTAAAGGAAAATACGATGTCCTGGCTCGTAATATCCCAATTACTTCCGAACTTAGAAGTACCTTGAGTTTTACAGACCCTATTACTCAGAACCGTCAAGTACTTATTCAGCGTAGGAAAGAATTTAATGATGGTATAAAACCTATTAAAAGTCATTTGGATTTAGCAAAAAAGACATTATATGTTCCATTAAATTCTCCGGCAATACTTCGCATCAGAAATCTTTCTCACGAAATAGGGGATACGATATTTATCAAAGAAGATGAATCTTATAGTGCCGAGCAATTAGCAATTTTAGTGGCATCCAAAGAAATAGATTATGCTGTTTGTGATGAAAAAATAGCATCGTCAATTGCAAAATCTTTACCCGAAATAGACTATTCAACGCTGATTGGCTTTACGCATATAGAAGCTTGGGCCATAAGTGAGAAATCTCCTGTACTTTTAGATTCTCTGAATATGTGGATTAGGAGAATGAAGAATATGCCGGAATACGATAAGATATATCAAAAATATTATAAGTGAGAGCTATTAGGATAGGAAATTATTATTCACTATAGAAAGAATAAATGGAGTCGTTGTAACTTCACTTATTGTAAGTTACATTTTTATTTTAATAAAAGTGTTTGTTTTTTTGATAAAAAATGATTAAAATTGCTATCCTGACTTTGCAATGACGCAAAAAAAAAGTACCTTCGTCAGGTTTTAATAAAATTATAGAGTGGAATCTTTCTTTCGTACGCATAGATATCTGGTTGAACATTTAGATGATGTTATCCCTCGATTATTGATGACGCAGATTGACTGGTCACAACGCTTGATAGGTATTAAAGGAGCTAGAGGTGTTGGCAAGACAACATTTCTACTTCAGTATGCAAGAGAGTTTTTTGATATAGATAAGAGAGATTGTCTTTATATAAACCTAAACCAGTTTTATTTTACTGTTAGGACAATTACTAGTTTTGCAAAGGAGTTTGTAGATAACGGAGGTAAAATACTGTTGCTCGATCAGGTATATAAATACCCTGAATGGTCGAAAGAATTACGGGAATGTTACGAGCAATTTCCTAAATTGAAAATAGTATTTACAGGATCCACAGTGATGAAGCTGGATGAAGATGCTGCTTTATCCTCTATTGTGAGTGTGTATAACCTGAGAGGTTTTTCATATAGAGAGTTTTTGAATATTCTTTTGAAGAAAGACTTTCAAGCATACAGCTTACAGGATATTATAAGTAATCATAAAGAAATAACGCAGGATATCTGTTCTCAAATTAAGCCTTTAGAGCACTTCTGGGCTTATATGCATCATGGCTATTATCCGTTTTTTCTCGAAAAAAGGAATTTCTCAGAGAATTTACTTAAAACGGTGAATATGATGTTAGAGGTAGATGTATTGTCTATTAGACAAATAGAACTGACATATTTACCTAAGCTAAGGAAACTATTATATTTGTTGGCGTTGTCTGCTCCCGGAAAACCGAATATAAGTCAGTTAAGTATCGACTGTGAGATATCAAGAGCTACTGTGACAAACTATATGGAATATTTAAGGAGCGCCCGATTGATAAATATGTTATATAAAGAAGGTGAGGAGTTTCCTAAAAAGCCCGATCTGGTTTATATGCATAATACAAATTTGATGTTTCCTTTAAAAATGGGATCTGTAGAGGATCAGGACTTACGCGAAACATTCTTTTATAATCAACTTCATCATAATGACTGTAAGTTGAAGAAAGGAACAAAAGCGGGAATGTTTATTGTAGAATATGACAATAATAGATTTAAATTCAAGATAGAAGGACAGAAGAGCCGAGCCAAAAATAAGTCGGAACTATTCTATGCCGTAGGAAATCTGGAGACCGGGGAGAAAAATGTAATTCCACTCTGGCTTTTTGGTTTCTTGTATTGAGTATGGAAACGATTTGATCCAATATAAGTTTATATAAATCAAATCAGTAAATTATAATGTAAACTAAAAAAAAAGATAATCAACTATTACAAAAAGGTATGGCTAAACAAAAAAAATTCCTGACATGTGATGGTAATCAAGCTGCTGCACATATTTCGTATATGTTCAGCGAAGTAGCTTCGATATATCCGATCACACCATCGTCAACAATGGCAGAATATGTTGATGAGTGGGCGGCTGCCGGACGCAAAAATATATTCGGCGAAATACTAAGAGTACAAGAAATGCAATCGGAGGCAGGAGCAGCCGGTGCAGTACATGGTTCATTGCAAGCCGGAGCGTTAACAACAACATATACAGCATCTCAAGGTTTGCTTTTGATGATTCCGAATATGTATAAGATTGCCGGAGAATTGCTTCCGAGTGTATTCCATGTATCGGCACGTGCTTTAGCTGCTCAGGCGTTATCTATTTTTGGAGACCACCAAGATGTTATGGCAGCTCGTCAGACAGGTTTCGCTATGTTCTTTTCTGGATCAGTACAAGAAGTAATGGATCTTTCGGCTGTACCTCACTTGGCTACACTTGAGGCGCGTATTCCATTTATGAATATTTTCGATGGATTCCGTACATCTCACGAAATACAAAAGGTTGAAGAGATGAGTCAGGAAGATCTGATTCCTCTTGTTAATCAAAAAGCTTTGAAAGAATTTAGAGACAGAGCCTTAAATCCGGAAAATCCGGTAACTCGAGGAACTGCTCAGAATGATGATATCTATTTCCAATCGCGTGAAGCTGCAAACAGATTTTATGATGCAGTTCCAGAAATTGTAGAAAAATATTTAGCGGAGATAACTAAAATTACAGGTCGTAAATATGGTCTGTTTGATTATTATGGTGCAGAAGATGCTGACCGTGTAATTATAGCAATGGGTTCAGTAACTGAAGCTATTAAAGAAACAGTTGATTATCTGAATGCTAAAGGCGAGAAAGTTGGTCTTGTAGCCGTTCACTTATATCGTCCGTTCAAAGCAGAGGCATTCCTAGCCGCGATACCAAAGACAGCTAAGAGAATCGCTGTACTTGACCGTACTAAAGAACCGGGTTCGCTAGGTCAGCCTTTATATATGGATGTGAGAGACTGTTTCTTTGCTAAAGAAAATGCTCCTACGATTGTTGGTGGTATTTATGGTCTTTCATCTAAGGATACAACTCCTGCTCAAATTATGTCTGTTTACGAAAATCTTTCTATGGCTATGCCAAAGAATGATTTCACAATAGGTATCGTAGACGACGTTACATTCAAATCTCTTCCAATGAAAGAAGAAGTTTCGGTTGACGAGTCGGCATACGAAGCTAAATTCTATGGATTGGGTTCTGATGGAACAGTAGGAGCGAATAAAAACACAGTGAAAATTATTGGTGATAATACTAATAAATATTGTCAGGCATATTTTGCTTACGACTCTAAGAAATCGGGAGGTTTTACAGCTTCTCACCTTCGTTTTGGTGATAATCCTATCCGTTCTACATATTTAGTAAATACTCCAAACTTTGTAGCATGCCATGTTCCTGCATATCTTCACCTTTACGATGTAACAAAAGGGTTGAAGAAAAACGGAACATTCTTGCTCAACTCAGTGTGGGATAAGGACGAAGTTGGCAATTATTTACCTGATAATGTGAAAAAGTATTTAGCGGTAAATAATATCAATTTCTATATTATCAATGCTACAAAGATTGCAACAGAAATTGGTCTTGGAGGTCGTACAAATACGATTCTACAATCAGCATTCTTCAAAATTTCGAATGTAATTCCTTATGATCTTGCTGTAGAGCAGATGAAGAAATTCATTGTTAAGTCATATGGTCGCAAGGGAGAAGATGTTATTAAAAAGAATAATGCAGCAGTAGATCGAGGTATTGAAGTTGAAAAAGTAGAAGTACCTGCCGAATGGGCTAATCTGGTTGTGGGTAAACCGGAAGAAGATGATGCACCTGAATTTATCAAGAAGGTTGTACGTCCGGTTAATGCTCAACGTGGTTATGATTTACCTGTATCTGTATTCTTGGGCCGTGAAGACGGTACTTGGGATCATGGTACTACAGAGTACGAAAAACGTGGTGTGGCTGCATTCGTTCCTGTTTGGGAAGCTGAAAACTGTATTCAATGTAATCAATGTGCTTATGTTTGTCCTCATGCTACTATTCGTCCGTTTGTGTTAGATGCTGCAGAACAATCTAAAACACCGGAAGGTGTGGAATTGCTAAAAGCTCAGGGTAAACAATTCGACGGTATGGCATTCCGTATTCAAGTGGATGTATTGGACTGTCTTGGTTGTGGTAACTGTGCTGATATATGTCCAGGTAAGAAGGGTAATTCTGCTCTTAAGATGGTTGAGATTGGTACTCAATTCCCGGAACAAGACAACTGGGATTTCATGATCAAGAATGTAACAAGTAAAGCTCACTTAGTTGATACCAAATTAAATGTTAAAAACTCTCAGTTTGCGACTCCATTGTTTGAGTTTTCAGGGGCTTGTTCCGGTTGTGGAGAAACTCCGTATATCAAATTGGTTACACAATTGTTCGGAGACCGCATGTTGATCGCTAATGCTACAGGTTGTACTTCTATCTATGGAGGTTCAGCTCCATCAACTCCATATCGTAAAAACGAAGAAGGTAAAGGTCCGGCTTGGGCTAACTCATTGTTTGAAGATAATGCAGAGTTTGGTCTTGGTTATGCGTTAGCTAATATAACTATGCGTGACAGACTAGTTAAATTGATGACTCAATCTCAGGATTGTGATAAGTGTTCACCTGAAATTAAGGCGTTATTCAAAGAGTGGATTGAGAATAAGAATGAAGCTGAGAAAACAAAAGAACTTCATGCTCAAATCATGCCTTTATTAGAGGTTGAAAAAGATAAGTGCGAGTATTGTAAAGAAATTTATTCTCTAAAACAATATATTATCAAGCGTTCTATCTGGATCTTTGGTGGTGACGGATGGGCTTACGACATAGGTTTCGGAGGTCTGGATCACGTTATCGCTACAGGAGAAGATGTGAATATCCTTGTATTGGATACAGAAGTGTATTCAAATACAGGAGGTCAATCTTCTAAGTCTACTCCGGTAGCGGCTGTCGCAAAATTTGCAGCTGCAGGTAAAAAGGTTCGCAAGAAAGACCTTGGTATGATAGCTACTACTTATGGTTATGTTTATGTTGCTCAAGTAGCCATGGGTGCTAATCAGGGTCAATGCCTGAAAGCAATTAAAGAAGCAGAGGAATATAAGGGGCCGTCTTTGGTTATCGCATATTCTCCATGTATCAGTCATGGTTTGCGCAAAGGTATGGGACACGCACAAGATGAAGAAAAAGCAGCAGTTGCTTGTGGATACTGGCACTTGTGGCGTTACAACCCGATGTTGGAAGAAGAAGGTAAGAATCCGTTTACAATGGATAGTAAAGAACCGGATTGGAGTAAATTCCAAGAATTCCTTGGGAATGAAGTTCGATATACTTCACTTCAGAAGTCAAATCCAACTGAAGCCTCAGACTTGTATGTTGCAGCTCAAAATAATGCTATGTGGCGTTATAAGGGTTATCAACGTCTAGCGGCCGCTTCATTCGAAAGTTTTGACGAAACTTCTGAACTGCAAAATTAATGTTCATACGTTAATTATAATTTAAATATTAGAAAAGGAGTAAATATCAAATATTTACTCCTTTTTCTATGTAATAATCAGATCTATGTAT
>NZ_JAEPKU010000066.1 GCF_016652235.1 Dysgonomonas sp. Marseille-P4677 | reverse complement strand
ATATTATATATTATACTCTTATTTTTTAACCTCTTAGAACAAATAAAGGAGTATCGGAGTGAAACAGCATCTTGCGCGATATACTAGGGCTGAACATGCGTGCAAAGATATTACGCTTGCTTGTAGTAAGAGCTAATATCTGAATATGTTCTCCTTTAATGTATTCGTCAAGGCTTTTTAGCATATCATTCGTATCAATAAGCTTGTAATCAAGATTCAAACTAGGATATTGCTTCGAAAAATAATCTTTGATACCCGCCAGCTTAATCTCATCCCAGCGATCTCCTTTTTTCACAGATATATGTGTTAAAGAGATTCTTATATCATTAAAAGGCTCAAGTAACTTAGCTAATAAATCGAAAGAAACTAAATCACGTTGGCTAAAATTTGTGAGAAATGCTATATGTTTCACCTCGTTCATATCCGAAAAAGGAGTATTTTCAGGTATTGCGATCAGTGGAACATGTGTCATTTCAATTACCTCTGCAGTAACGCTACCTATCAAATCAGCATCTTTCTGGTCTTTACCTCTTGTCCCCATAATAATAAGGGCAGGCTTATACTCTTTTGTAAAAGTAACTATTTCTTCTTCCGGTAAACCTTCACGCAGAACGTATGAGTAATTGATAGGAGGAAACTCTCCTTCCGATACTTTTTTATCTATCGTATTACAAAGTTTCTGGATATTCTCCTTTACTTTTTCTATTATATTTTGAAATTCCTTTTCTTCTTTTCCCTGATATGCGAATGCTTCTGCCATTGGCAATGCGGTAGGATAATATGGATTAAAATACACATGTAGAATTTTCACCTTGGCATTCATTTCTCTGGCCAAATTAAATCCTATCTTACATGCCTTAAGCGAATAATCGGAAAAATCGACAGGGATAAGTATTCGTTTGCGTCCATCATCTGTACGATAAGTCTCTTCCTCATCATAACTGAACAAATGACGGCTTTCTACAAGACTTAATGCTTTGGGAAGATCTGATTCTTTGATACGAATACGAACACCTGCTGATACGCTCGGATTATCAATATCTACGTCATTGATATGTACTTCAATGTCTTCACTTTCCAAGACATGTTTTAATATACGGGCTTTCTCGTCTGTGTGAATTGCCAGGGTTACCAATTTATCTTCCATAGCTGTTATCTTTTTTGTTTATCCTTCTTGATTTCAAAAAGAGATGAACACTTTCAGCATCCATCTCTCTGTTTTTTCTTAAACCTCCTTTGCTTCCATCATCTCCATAGCCATATTTAAAATAGTAGTATCGTCAAGCGAAACATATCCGCCATCGGGCCCAGGTTCTATATGTATACCACAGCTTTGTCCTTTTTCGTAACTATAACCGCCAAAATAATTCCATACAGTTTCGACTGGAATCTGTAAAGTTTCCGCTATTTGATGTATGCTCCCATCAGGCAGGCTATCCTTGATTTTGCGAAGCTCTGAAAATGTAATAACTTTAGTCATACTCTCTAAGTTTTAAATGGTAAATGATTAGGAATATGTTCTAAAGTTATAAAATTCTTTTTTGAAAAGCAATGGATTTCACCCGGGAATATCAAATATTCCACTATAAATTGCGATAAATAGGATTGTAACAAGAATTACGGCTATCAGTATATTTGCTCTCTCTTTGGAATATACAGGCGTTTTCAATTCTTCTTTAGGAACTTTCAGAATATACCGACGAGAGGTTAAATAAATATAATACACTGAAATACCTATCAATGTGCCCCATATAGCTCCCCCTACTACGTCTGATATGAAATGCACCCCAAGATATATCCGTGAATAGGCCGTCAAAGTGGCCCAAATCAACATTGTTATTGTCATATATTTATGTCGAAACAACAGGGAAACAAAAGCTACAACACCAAATCCATTAGCGGCATGATTAGATATAAATCCGTAACGTCCTCCTCTGTAGCCTTTCACAACCTCGACAAAAGATTCAAAATCGGGATGATGAGTCGGGCGTAAACGTTCGAAATAAGGTTTAATTACCGATGCCGATACGTAGTCGCATAAAAGACCTACTAAGGTGGCACAGAGAAGAAGTAATAGAGCTTCTTTCCACTTTATTTTATACACAAAAATGACAAGCCCCACTATAGCCAACGGTAACCATATTAGTTTACCGCTATATATCCACATGAATGTGTCCCAATAATCTGTATGGTGTTCATTTAGCCATAGAAAGAGATCCCTTTCGTAAGGCAGTATTTTCTCAACAAGACTCATCTATGTGTATTTTTCTTTTAAGGTTATAGCTATATTATTTCTATTTTTTCGCGCTGAATCCAGCCAACACTTCCATTGTCTACTTCTATTTCGAGCCAGCTACGATCTTCTTTTGTAATATAAACTTTAGTTCCGGAATGTAAAATAAATAACTCTTTGCTATTAATATCCGGAGAGCTGACAACAGAAGCCGAGCCTACCATTATAACTGCAGTGTCTCGATGTTCTATTTTATTTCTTTGCCCAAACGAAAATACATTCGCAAATATTACGACCAACAGAGCAACTATACCTGTATAGAAAGCTGCCTTCTTTACAAATATCCGTCGGGTAAAAAAGAAGGAGGCTAGACAAGCAATAAGCAGAAGAAAAAAGACAACTGAGATTACGGCCCATGTGTTGGATGCAAATAAATTCTGAACGGCTCGAAACCAAGTACTGAGAAAAAATGTATCTGCAACGAGTATTTTATCTTCTATCTTGGTTAATAAATATTCTATATTGTGCCGTGTATCTCTATCTCCCGGATCAAGCAACAAGGATTTTTCATAATTCAAACGAGCATGGGCAAGATCATTGACTCTGAAATAGGCATTTCCCAGATTATAATACAATTGAGCGGACTCAACCCCTTTTTCAAGCTGCTCTTTTTTCTCTTTCTCCAGTATTTCTATTGCTTCACGAAAGTCTCCCTCATTATAAGCTTTAATAGCAGGATCTGAGCTCTCTTCTTCTGTATCTGCTTTTACCGTTGCAAGAGAATCACTAACGATAGAAGTAGAATCCTGCGCATTAGCAATTGTATATATAGAGAATATGAATAAACAAGATAATATGATTCGTTTCATTACATCTATTATATTAAAATCTCACACTTATTTATCTATCCAGATAACGCTATATACAGTTAACCCAGATTCGATATTTATACTTTCTGTTACTTATTTATTTTTTTAATCGTACTTTCCATTTTACCGATAGCGTCTACAGTATCACTATATAGATCATCCATAGCATGCTCTGATTCAGAAGGAGCATAACGGGCAAACTCACCTGTATCGAGTATTCCTATAAACTGATTGATAAGAATCTCATCCACACCATACTTAGTTAGTTCATTTTCGATATTCTCTCTATTAAGTTCCGATACCGGTATTGTCAATTTATCACTAAGATATCCCCATACAGCACGTAATATCTCTTCGTAAAAATTATCTTTCTTATTTGCCTGTAAGTATTGTTTCGCCAATTTAAGACGTTTCGTTGCCACCTTATTAGCTTTCTTTGTACGCATCAGGGCTATATCCGCATTAGCTTTGATTTGCTTTCTATATGCTATTACAAAGGCTACGAATAGAACTAAAGGAATAGCATACCATAAAATATAAGACACTGAACCTACAAAGAAATTTTGAGGATTTGTAAACGAATATTTTCCAGTCTTCAGATAACGTATATCCTGCTCTACTTCTAACTCTCTCTGATTGGAATAACTAGTCGATACATTTTTTCCTGCATTAGGATCTTTATCCACATCGAGCGTATAAGATGGAGATGATATGGTTTTATACGTATTTGATTTTGTATCGAAATATGAGAATTCAATAGCAGGAATTGTAAATTTACCCGGATAACGAGGAATAAACATATACTCTATAGACTTCGTCCCTGACAATCCATTTTCTGTCAGTTTAAAATCATTCTTTACATTCGCATCGTATGTTTCAAAATCTTTAGGAAACTTAATCTCCGGATTCTTTATCAACTTTAAGTTACCCGTTCCGGTTATGTCAAGCTTTATGGTAACAGCATCATTCGCTTTAATCTTCTCTGCCGAAATTGATGGTTTGAATGAAAAATCTCCTACCGCTCCTGAAAACCCGACCGGCTTATTTTGAATAGGAAGGGCTGTAACATCTACAGTTACAGGTGTAGTTTTCAAAACTTTCTTTGCTTCAGTCATTACTTCCTGAGGGCCAAAGAAGGTTTGAACCTTTTTACCTGATGCGACTTCAAATACAATCTCCATTGTTCCTGCCGGAATTGTCATTTTACCGGAACGTTGGGGAAACAACAAGGTTTTCTTTACATCTATTGTATAATAGTTTCTCCCATTATAATGTTCCAAAGCCATCTGGCGGTTAGCAGGCAGATCAAAGTCTTCTGTCATGAATCCTTCAAACTCAGGAAACTGAATCTTACCTACATTCCTTATATTTAAAACAGTATAAAAACGGAAAGTAACCGTAACAGCTTCCTGCTCCTTCACTTTTGTTTTGGAGAAAATAGCTCTAATAAAAGCATCGCTGGCACTTACATTCGCGGCAGTAGATGAAGATGTTGTTGCCTGTACTCTTTCTCCCGGCTGCTGAGGCTTTGCATTCTTATCGGGGGGTAATACCTTTATTTGGGCCGTATTTGATTTGTAATTTCTACCATTGACTTTTACTGAGGCAGCGGGCAACGTGAAAGTTCCTTCGTCTTTAGCCATCAACAAATAAGTATAAGTTATATTACTCTCCGAAGTAACTTTACCATTTATATTAGAGGAACTGTACATCTGTGATACAGAAGGACCATAGAGTACATCAAAACCTTTGATATCATCGGGTACCTGCAAATCTCTCCCCTCTCCTCCCTTCAAAATGTATTGCAACTGCACTTGGGCTCCCTTTACTGTTGTAGCAGGTGCACTGATGACAAAGGTGATATCATCAGCAAATATTTTTGAAATACCAATGAGTAATAATATCGATAAAATAAAATACTTTTTCATTACTCCGTTTATTCTTTTATTTTCTGTTAGTTTTATTATATGATTACAAAAGTAACAACTTTCTTTTAAATTGCTTTCAAGTCCTGAACTCGTATTATAACAGAATCAATATTCAGTGTTTTATCACTTTTTATTGTTTCATTATACACATCCCCCCACATGTCACGAACCTTACGGCCGGTAGGTGTTGAATACTGAACAGATATCTGTCCTTCCGGGATTATCATTTGCCCTACTCGTCGAGGCTGTAGGATCAACACCCTCAAATCAACAACTTTATATACTTTTCCATCTATGGTCTCATCTTGAAACGATTGACGAGATCGTGTTATATTTGTTGTATAAAACCCATCTATATCAGGAAAATCAGCATTTATTACACGCTCTATATCTTTTGTTGTGTACAAACGATATGTAAGCATCAATGTATCAGATAAGTTAACGCTTGAACGAGAGACAATAGTCTTCACAAAAGCATCGACTTCGTCTGCAACCTTTTTTACAGATCGAACCTCCAACTTATATACATCTGACTTATATTTCTTTCCACGATAGATTATTTCCGCTTTGGGTAAGGTATACTTTCCTTCTTTCCGAGCTTCCAGATAATAACTTGAAGTGGTAGTATAAGTAACGATTCGTTTCCCATTCTTAAAACCGACTACAGCTGAAGAAGAAACAGACGGACCATACAATATGGAAAAATCTTCCATATTTTTTATTATTATCGGCTCTCTTACTTCGCTTTCACTTTCGACTACATAGTCAACTCTAAATTGCTCTCCCACAAACACTGTTTCAGGAGCTTTAATATTTATCTTTAGATTTTGTCCTGATACAAATGATAAAAAAGGCAATAGCAAAACGACCGATAAAACAAACCGACACATCGAATGACTATATCCTGTTTTCATTTTATTACCAATCTTTATTTTGTCTCTTATTATTTTCGTTCTTTTGTTTACGTTCTTGAGCTTTTGCCTGTTTAACCCGCTCCTGCGTATCTTTTTCGTCCTGTTCTATAGCCTGTAATATTTGTTGAATATTATCTTGGGACATTTGATTTTGATCCTGTTTCTGATCTTGTTTATCCTGCTTAGGGTCTTTGTCCTGATCCTTGTTTTGATCTTTATTTTGGTCTTTTTGATCTTGTTTCTGATCCTTATTCTGGTCTTTGTTTTGATCTTTATCCTGATCTTCTTTATCCTTAATCATTTTCTGAACAACGGCCAGGTTATATCTGGTCTCTTCATCTTTAGGATTTAAGCGTAGTGCGTTCTTGTATGCATCCATAGACATTTTCAGGTTGTCGGCTTGCTGTCCTCCCTGCTGCGGTTGCCCTCCTTGCATCATTGGTTGTTGAGCTTTTTCATTCGCTTTTTTCTTCAAAAACGTATTTCCCATATTACTCCATGCAGCACTCATTTTAGTTTCATCCTCATTTTCCAAAGTGAGGTAATGCTGATATTCCTTCAAAGCTTCATCCCATTTCTGCTGTTTGTAATATGTATTAGCTAAGTTGAAAGAAGCCTCTTTCGAACCTGCATTCTCTTTTAGCGCTTTATTGTATTCCGCTTCGGCTGCACCATAACGCTGTTCGTTGTAAGCTCTATTTCCTGTACGAACAGCCTTGCGCACCTGCTTTTGAGCAGATATGCTGATAGTTATGGATATTAATAATATTATAAATAAAATCTTTTTCATCTTTTCTGTTCTAATATCCGATTCGATTATTTGAATAGTCTGACATTTCTGAATATTCTGTTTTTCTTCTCAAAGATACAGATTTCAAGCAATAGTAAAATTAGCATCACCCCTGCAAAAATCTGATATTTTTCGTCATATTCCGAATATGCTATTCCGTCTATCTCCTTCTTTTGAAGTTTCTCTAATTCGGCTTGTAAACTTTTCAATGCACTATTTGAGTTATCAGCATGAGCATAAAGACCCTTTCCGGCTTTTGCTATCTGACGACACATTTCTTCATTCAATTTTGTGACTACCGGCTGACCTTGCGTATCACGCTTCATATTGGTAGCACCTTCTGCTACAGGTATCATTGCCCCTTCTGCTGTTCCTATTCCAACAACATTCACATGTACTCCTTTTTCGGCAGCACGAGCTGCAGCCTCTTCGGCATTACCTTCATGGCCCTCGCCATCTGTAATAAGTACAATAGCACGGTCTATGTCTGCATCATTAGAGAAACAGCTCATACTGATATCGATAGCACTACCAATGGCTGTTCCCTGAACAGGAACTAGACTAGGATCAATTGTTTCAAGAAATAATTTAGCCGATTGATTATCGGGAGTCAGTGGCAACTGTATAAAAGCTTCGCCTGCAAAAACGACTATTGCAACCTTGTCATCTTTACGCTCATCGATAATACGAGTTAATATTTGTTTTGCTTTAGCCAATCTGCTAGGCTTGATATCTTCAGCTAACATAGAATTGGATACATCTATAGCAATAACCAATTCTATACCTTTCTTATCTATCTTTTCCACTTTTGTTCCAAATTGCGGACGTGCCAAAACAACAATACCAAAACCAATTACAACAAGAATCAGCCAGAATTTAAGATATGAGCGCTTAAGTGAAAGTTCCGGCATCATTCTTTTTACCAACGCCAAAGTTCCCAGCTTCTCCACACTTTTACGTTTTCTTATATTCAAATAGATAAATCCTATTATAAAAACAGGAATAGTAAAAAATAAATATAGAAATTCAGGATTCGCAAATCTAAACATGTTTCTTATATATTGAGGTCATAGACCTATTTATTACTTTATGGAATATTTCTTAACCAAGTACGACGAAGGATCAGCTCAAAGCCAATCAAAGCCAAAGCCAATACCGCAAAAGGCATATAAAGTTCTTTCCGCTTTGTTACCGTATTCACACTTATATGATATTTCTCCATTTCATTTATATCGTCATATATTTCCTTCAGACTGGTATTATCTGTCGCCCTGAAATATTTACCTTCTGTTATACCAGCTATTTCGGTCAAGGTACGTTCATCGAAATCGCCCGAAACATTCATTGTTTGCATACCATAGGGAGTCATTATACGAGCAGTCGATGTGCCTCTGGAACCTATACCGATAGTATATACACGTATACCATATGAAGCTGCTAACTCCGCCGCTGTTAATGGGGCTATTTGTCCCGCATTATTCGAGCCGTCTGTTAACAAGATTATTACACGTGATTTTGATTTACTATCTTTCAGGCGGTTTACTGAATTTGCTAAACCAAGACCAATTGCAGTACCATCCTCTATCATCCCAAATTTTACCTCACTCAATAAATTCAATAAGACACGATGATCTGTGGTCAATGGACATTGAGTAAAACTTTCGCCACCAAATATCACTAATCCTATTTTATCATTCTTCCTATCGTTAATAAACTCGGCTGCAACTTTCTTTGCTGCTTCGAGGCGTGTAGGAGAAAAGTCCTGAGCCATCATGGTTCCCGAAATATCCAGTGCCATAACAATATCAATTCCTTCCGAATTTGATACATCGGATGAATTTACACTTTGAGGTCTTGCCAAAACAACTATAACTAATGCAATAGCAATTATTCTGAGTAAAAAAGGGAAATGTCGTAAATAAACTCTGGCTGTAGCAGGAGCTTTAGCCAAAGCAAAAGTTGAAGGCATCTTAAAGGTTGCCTGCATCTTCCTCAACTTAAATATATACCAACCTATAAGTGGTATAAGTAATAAGAGTAATAATAAATATCCCGGATTGGCATATACTACGTCCATCATTATATCTTCAGCTTTAGCTTTGTTTTTTATTTTTTACATTGTTTTCGGCTTCCACCTTAACCGATTCTATTATAGCATTCTTTTGTTCCTCCGTCGGGCGCTCTTCTATCTTAGTCTGATTCACGAACAAATAGGCATTAACTAAGCTTAAATCGTTCTCATCGGCGAATGGTGTGTATTTTGCGAATTTAACTAAGTCGGCCAATTTCAATATCTGCGACAAACCATCCGTTGCCGATTTGGTATCTGTTGCTAAATGTACAGCATCTATAATATCGTCCGATATCATTTCAGGCGCATCGATTTTGAAACGGCCATCAATGTACTCACGGAGAATATCTGTCAGCTCTGTATAATATTCTTTTTCTTGGCCTTTTTGCCACAACTTGGAGGTCTTCAGTTTATCCAACTCTTGTAATGCAATCACATGCGGAGGTAAAACTATTTTAGGTGTAAAATAATAACCTTTCTTCCTCTTTCTTAGGAAGAAGTATACCCCCAGACCGATAAGAGCCAATACTAAAAATATTAATAACGGAATGTATAGATATTCTAAATAGTCCTGCCAAACAAACGGAGGCTTCTGAACTGTTTTTATATCGGATATTTGAAGTTTTTCAAAATCAATAGAATCGGTTTCATGATTCTTCAATTGCTCCAGATAGGCTAACGACTGTTCGGATAATTGAGGCGCAGAAACCTTTAAACCAAAATCATTTGTTCGCAAAGTATCTATTCCATCTATTACTTGCATATAAGGAACATGATAGAGAGTCGAATCGAACGAAGTAACCACATATTTCTGACTAATGGTCATCACCTCAGTCATTACAGTATCAGGCTTCAACATCTTTAGAACCTCAATACCTGTTATCAAAGTATCTTGATACGCCGGAAATATTATATTACGGTCCTTTGGTGCAATTACCTCTACATTTATTATTGCCTGTTCACCGATAAGTATATCCGATGGTTGAATAGTCGCTCTTACTGTCGATTTTTGAGCATAAAGTGAAAAACTCAAACAGCAGAGTAAAACAAACAATGATATTTTTTTTAGTTTCAACATATATCCAATGAGTAAATTAGCAAATATGCCAATTAGTAAATTTAAGGGTTATAAAATTATCATATCTTCAAATTGGCACATTTTCACATTGATTCTAGCTTCTTTTCTTAAATAAAGCCATTAAAGCTTTCACATAATCTTCGTCTGTACTAACAGATACGTTATCCACTTTACTTCGATTGAAAGACGTTTGCATGGACTCCTGTTGCTTATTCCACCAATCCTTGTATATCTGACGTACTTTGGAAGAAGAAGTATCGACCCATTGTTCGGCTCCAGTCTCAGCATCTAAAACTTTCATCAAACCCACATTAGGAAGTTGTGTTTCCAAACCGTCATATACCTGCAATGCCACTATATCATGTTTACGATTAGCTATAGTCAAAGCATTATTGTAATCTTTTATATCGACAAAATCGGAAATCATGAAAGTTGTACATCTCTTTTTGATAACATTGGTCAGATATTTTAACGCCATACCGACATCAGTTTTAGCACTGTCGGCCTGAAAATTTATCAATTCGCGAATAATATACAATATATGTTTCTTCCCTTTTTTGGGCGGTATAAATTTCTCTATCTTATCCGAGAAGAAAATAACGCCAATCTTATCGTTATTCTGTATCGCTGAAAAAGCCAACGTAGCCGCAATCTCTGTTACCATATCACGTTTCAGAGAATGCTTCGTTCCAAAATCCTGACTTGCGGATACATCGACTAGAATCATGACAGTAAGCTCCCGTTCCTCTTCAAAAACCTTTATAAAAGGCTTGTTGTAGCGTGCCGTTACGTTCCAATCAATATCCCTGATATCATCTCCATACTGATATTCACGAACTTCTGAGAAAGCCATCCCCCTACCTTTGAAGGCAGAATGGTATTGTCCTGCAAAGATATTGCGGGACAATCCTCGAGTCTTAATCTCAATCTGACGTACTTTTTTTAATAATTCACTTGTTTCCATAAAAAATAATATGCTAATTATTCAATGTGTCAATCTACCAATTACTTAATCGTAATCATTTCTATATCGACATATTATTATATTGGCACATTGCCTTATGGTACTTCAATCTTATTCAGTATTTCACTAATGATTTCGTCAGATGTTGTATTATTGGCCTCCGCTTCATAAGTCAATCCGATGCGGTGACGTAACACATCGTGACATACAGCACGAATATCTTCAGGTATTACATAGCCTCTACGCTTTATAAAGGCATACGCACGAGCAGCTAAAGCCAAGCTGATAGATGCACGAGGAGACGCTCCAAAGCCAATCATTCCTTTTAACGAAGTCAAACCGTTTTCTTCAGGGAAACGAGTTGCAAATACAATATCTACAATATATTTTTCTATCTTCTCGTCAAGATAAACCTCACGAACCACTTCTCTTGCGCTGATTATTTCTTCTGCTTTCATCACCGGAGTAAGCTTTCCATAGTCTCCGGTAAGATTGCTTCTTAAGATTAATTTCTCCTCTTCTTTTTTAGGATAATTAATTACAACCTTCAACATAAAACGGTCTACTTGTGCTTCAGGAAGCGGGTATGTACCTTCTTGTTCGATCGGATTCTGAGTAGCCATTACCAAGAAAGGAGAAGGTAGTTTATATGTCTTTTCTCCAATTGTGACCTGACGTTCCTGCATCGCTTCGAGTAAAGCACTCTGCACTTTGGCAGGAGCACGGTTTATTTCATCGGCCAACACAAAATTCGAAAATATAGGACCGTGTTTTACCAAAAACTCTTCATTCTTCTGGCTATAGATCATTGTTCCTACCACGTCGGCAGGAAGCAAATCCGGAGTAAACTGTATGCGGCTATATTTTGCATCGATCAAAGAGGCCAATGATTTTATCGCCAATGTCTTTGCCAATCCGGGTACCCCTTCAAGCAAAATATGTCCATCAGCCAACAGGCCGATCAAAAGAGATTCCACAAGGTGTTTCTGCCCCACAATCACTTTATCCATTCCCATTGTGAGCGACTCTACAAATGAGCTTTTGCCCTGTATTCTTTCGGTTAGTTCCCGAATATCAACTTGCGCCATACTTTTATTCGATTTTTCGTTTATATTATTGTTTTTCTTTTCCTTTTACTCCTTAATTCTAAGTAAACTGAAACAATTTGCACTTATTGCATAAGCAAATTATCCCTATTTTACTAAGCACGACAAAAATAGAAATGTTAAATCTGAAATACTATATTTAGGAGTTAAAAAAAATTAAGCAGAATGAAGTATTTGCTCCTCTAATTTAAAAATCACACAAGCTATACATCATATTATTAATTTTTATAGTTTTATATCGTAAATATATCTAACACTAAAGACGCACAATGGGACTAAGACCAAACAAACAAAGAGCACAAATGGCATTAATTCTGCTATATGTTATCTTACTTCTAAATATTGTTATTTTTTTGTTGAAGTTATCTAATTCCGTCTTACTCGAATTGTCTTATATAGGCATATATGCTCCCGAAATCTTCCATAAGTTATATTATTTAAATTATCAAATAACTTACTTTATAGGATATGTGTATATAGCAGCAGTCATCATTTCTATTATAACGTTTATCAGATGGTTTAGAAGAGCGTATTTTAATTTGGGTGTATTAACCAACGAATGCCGATATAACGACAACTGGGCATCCAATGGTTGGTTTGTACCTTTTATGAATTTATATGTCCCCTACCAGATAATGTTTGAGTTATATGAGAAAACTAACAATTACTTATTGGAAAAATATATTTCATTAGAAGCTCATGAAACACATGAAAAAAGATTGAATACAAATCACATTAAATGGTGGTGGTTTTTATATATAATACTGTTTCTGTTTTATAGCTTCCAAGTCTTCACACTGAGTGTGAGCCGTGAATATGGAATAGAGATCACTGGAAACACATTTTATTTTCTTTCAAGAACAGGATTGCTTATTATACTAAACATTATCACAATATCCATTATAAAGAATTACCTGAAAACTGAAATACTATTGTCAGACATAACAGCAAATAATCTTTCAACTTAATAGACTCTCCAAGAATGGTCTTATACCGGCAAGGAAAAACTCGACAGCTATAACCATTATAATAAGTCCCATAAGACGCATCATTATATTTATCCCGGTTTCTCCAAAGCGTTTTATCAGTTTAGATGAACTGATAAGTACAAGGTAGGTAACAAGTAACATCGATAATAGAGCTGTAACAAAAACCACTTTAAGTAGTATCGTGTTTGCATCTTCCATTAAAACAATAGCATTAGTTATAGCTCCGGGGCCACACAACATGGGAATAGCCAAAGGTGTGACAGCAATATCTTTGATCGTTTGCTTAATCTCCGAACTTTTCGCCTTGATTGGAGATAGACGAGCATTAAGCATATCGAACCCGACAACAAAGAAAATGGCTCCACCAACTATCCGGAAACTATTTACGGAGATACCAAATACTCTAAACAAAAACTGTCCTGAAAAGGCAAAGATTAATAGTATAATAAACGTAACTATAACAGACCGCTTTGCAACTGCAACTCTATCTACCGGCTCCATATCAGATGTCAATCCTAAAAAGACAGGCATAGCACTGATAGGATTAATCAGTGTAAAGAAAGATGTAAAAACCAACAGGCCGTATGTAAATAACTCATTCATCGTTTTTTTTGCAAAGATATATTATGGTCGTCATACTTTATTACGATTGCTCAGCTAACTTTACGTATCTTTTGTAAAATCAGAACACATTCTTCACTCAATTTGCAATCTGCACATAGCAATCCGATTGATATATTCTTCATCCTATCTTAATTAGCTATAATTTCAATTTTCAATAAAACATCTTCCATAGATTTTTGTATATTTGTACCACTAAAAAAAAGAATACAGAATAACAAACAACATATTGATAATCAATAATATTAATTATATTTAATTACAAAGAATCATGATTACAATTGACAAATTCAATTTTTCAGGAAAAAAAGTTTTCGTAAGAGTTGACTTCAATGTGCCTCTAGACGCAAATTTCAACATTACTGACGACACACGTATCCGTGCAGCCATGCCTACTCTAAAAAAAATCATCACTGACGGTGGTAGCCCGATTATCGCATCACACCTTGGACGACCTAAAGGTGTAGAAGAAAAATATTCTTTAAAACATATTCTTGCTCACGTATCAAAACTTCTTGGAGTCGATGTCCAATTTGCTAACGACTGCGTTGGAGAAGAAGCCGGTATAAAAGCGGCTGCGCTTCAACCGGGAGAAGCTTTATTACTTGAAAATCTTCGTTACTATGCTGAAGAAGAAGGAAAACCTCGTGGGTTAGCAGATGATGCAAGCGATGAAGTAAAAGCTGCTGCTAAGAAAGCTGTAAAAGAAAGCCAAAAAGAATTTACAAAAACACTAGCCTCTTATGCTGATGTATATGTAAATGATGCATTTGGTACAGCTCACCGTGCACACGCATCTACAGCTCTTATTGCTGACTATTTCGATGCTGAGCACAAAATGTTCGGATACCTGATGCAAAAAGAAATCGATGCTGTAGAGAAAGTAATGAAAGATACAGCTCGTCCTTTCACTGCTATTATCGGTGGTTCTAAAGTTTCTTCTAAAATAGATATTATTGAAAACCTTTTAGATAAAGTAAACAACCTAATCATCGGTGGTGGTATGGCATTTACTTTTGAAAAAGCAAAAGGTGGTAAAATAGGAAATTCACTTTGCGAAGACGATAAGCTAGATCTAGCTAAAGAAATTATGGCAAAAGCTAAAGCAAATGGAGTGAACCTAGTTGTTGCAAGCGATGCTAAACTCGGCGATAAATTTGCTAATGATGCAAATACCCAGTTTGCTGATGCAAACAATATTCCTGACGGATGGTCTGGTTTTGATATAGGTCCTAAAGGTGAAAAGGAATTTACAGATGTTATCATGGCCTCTAAAACTATTCTTTGGAATGGCCCTGTAGGAGTATTCGAATTTGATAATTTCGCTCATGGTACAGAAACCGTTGCAAAAGCAATTGCTACAGCTACTAAAGCCGGAGCATTTTCTCTTGTAGGTGGTGGAGACTCTGTTGCTGCTGTCAACAAGTTTAACTTGGCCGAAGAAGTGTCGTATGTATCTACTGGTGGTGGTGCTTTACTTGAATTTATCGAAGGTAAAGTTCTTCCGGGAATTAAGGCTATCAGAGGTTATTAAAAAAAATATTTATATATTAAAAAAGTCCGCACAATAATCTATGCGGACTTTTTTTAATGACTCAATTTAAAAACAATAGGAATAGTATAGTATACGTTTACATTCTCTTTATTATATTTCCCAGGTATCCAATCAGGCATCATACTTACAACCCGAAGAGCTTCCTTGTCGCTGGTATTTGTGAGCCCTCTGACAACCGTCGGTTTTACGATTTTTCCTTGTTTAGTTACAATAAAACGAACTATTACCCGTCCTTGAAAAGAAGTTCCATCCTCAGTCCATTTCAGATTATCTCTTAAAAATTTAAACATCGCCTGCTCTCCTCCCGGATAGGACGGCATTTGATCTGCAGTTAATAGTATCCGTTCTCCATCTGTAATACCTTCTATTGGCATACGAAAAACAACCGGAAGTGTAAAGTATGTATCTTTGATATTTTCCACATCTTTTCCCCATTCCCATCTAGGCATCGCCTTTATTATATCCACAACTAAACTGTCACAATCGGGATGGATACCTCTGATAATATGTACATTTGTTATGCTTCCATCTGCCCTTACTGTAAATCTAGCAATAACCCGCCCTTCAACATTAGCCTTTATAGCCGACTGGGGATATATTTGTCTTTCTTTGATGAATTTATACATCACCTGCTCTCCTCCAGGAAACTGAGGCATAATATCAGTAGCAATATATATTTTGTCTTTACTTAAACTTCCATTTTGAGCATAGCAAAAGATATTTACTGATAAAAGAAAAAATAATAATACTTCCTTCATAACTTATCTAATTTTGAGTTACTTTATATAGATAAACCAGAATGCAAAAATCCATAAAAGAAAACTTATATTTTCAGTTTCACTCCGACCTTTACCCGCAATACCGTAAGCCCTATAGTCAACAATGAAAATACAGGACACTTCAATAATCTGCCCAAACAAACTAACAATCCGTCCAGCAACTGTAAATTTATCAATGTAAAAATCGAATATAATAAATATGGTAACAAATAGTAGGTCAAAAAGAGTGTTCGTGTAGGCCTTATAATTTCAAACCACTATGCTTCCCCTGAATATCGGCGAGCAAAAGGATAACATTAAAAGATAACAATTGAAAATAGTCGAAGCGAAGGCGAGGCAAATATTACATTTTTTATTCATTTGTTAATTCATAAATCTGCTGATCAATACATCGAAGAGCTATCATTCATATATAGATAAACTTTTTGTACCTTCGCATATCACTTTTATTGCAATTACAATGATAATTTTCAATACAACATTTCATGTAGAAGATGATGTTTGTAATAACTATCTCGCCTTCATGAAAGAAATTTATATTCCCAAAGCAGCAAACAGTGGCTTTTTACACGAGCCTCGTTTTGCAAAAATACATGCTCAACACGAGCAAAGCGGAACCAGTTATTCTTTACAATTCAAAGTTAAAAATGTAGACACTCTCAATTATTGGTTCGAAAAAGAAGGAGAATCTCTTCAAAAAGAACTCACTTCCCACTTTGGAAATAAAGCGCTAGGCTTTGTCACACTAATGGAAGAAATAAATTTATAATGATTGAGAAAGAACGGATCATATTAGGTATCGACCCAGGTACACAAGTCATGGGATATGGGGTTCTCAGAGTTGTAAACAACAAACCTGAAATGATGGCAATGGGAATACTCCAGTTAAGCAAGTACGATGACCATTATCTTAAACTTCGAAAAATTTTTGAACGGATAATTAGCCTTATTGATGAATTTCTTCCAGATGAATTGGCTATCGAAGCCCCTTTCTTTGGAAAGAATGTGCAAAGTATGCTTAAGCTTGGCCGAGCACAAGGTGTAGCAATGGCTGCCGCTTTATCTCGTGATATTCCTATTTTTGAATACGCGCCTCTCAAGATAAAAATGTCAATTACCGGAAATGGACGTGCTGCTAAAGAACAAGTCGCCTACATGCTACAAAACTTTTTGAGAATCCCGAGTGAAAATATGCTTCCTCAAATGGATGCCACCGACGGATTAGCTGCAGCAGTTTGCCATTATTTTCAAACAAATAATCCATCTCTGGAAAAGAAATTCACCAGTTGGAAAGACTATATGAATCAGAATCCGGGAAAGGTTAAGAAATAAAGTAAACTATATGATATACGAAGATCTGAAAATAATTGAGTATGGATTGGCGTGGGATTATCAGGAAACCCTGTTCGCAAATTCTCTGAACGATAAAGCAAAGGGGATTCAACCTCAAAGTCACCTTTTATTTTGTGAACATCCCCATGTAATTACAATAGGTAAGCATGGTAAACAAGAAAACCTATTGTTTCAGGAAACATTCCTAAAAGAAAAAGGTATATCGCTTTTCCAAATAGATCGTGGAGGTGATATCACATATCATGGACTGGGACAACTTGTAGGTTATCCTATATTCAATTTAGAAACATATAATATTGGGTTAAGACAGTATATAAATAACATAGAGGAAATTATTATCCGTCTTCTTTCATTATACAATATTCAAGCAGAACGGCTTGATGGTGCAGCTGGTGTATGGATAGATACAGCTATACCATCTAAAACTAGAAAAATAGCTGCCATTGGTGTGAGAAGTAGTCGCTTCGTTACTATGCACGGATTTGCACTGAATATAAATACCGATTTGTCCTTTTTCTCATTCATCAATCCATGTGGTTTTATCGATAAAGGAGTTACCTCAATGCAAAAAGAGTTAGGACATGAGGTTGATATGGAAGAAGTAAAAGAAAAAGTAAAACATCTGTTCGAAGAAATATTCAACGATAAAATAATTTAACTTTATCATAGCGATTCCTTAATCGTTTTGTAACCGCCTTCTTATACTTTCGCTAAAAAAGATAATAAGATGAATATAAAACGTTTAGGAGCAATAGACATAGGATCTAATTCTGTGCGTCTTTTAATAACAGATGTGCTCGACTATCAAGAAAAAGCTATTTTCAAAAAGGACTCACTAATACGCACCCCCCTTAAACTAGGTGAAGATACCTTCTCGAAAGGATATATCAGCGAGTTAAAGACCGAAAAACTAGCAATATTATTACAATCTTATAAAGGATTGTTAGAAGTAAATGATGTCAAGATATGGCGGGCTTGTGCTACCTCAGCTATCAGAGAAGCTTCGAATATGGACGAAGTAATTAATTATATTTCCTCTAAATCAGGTATAGAGGTCGATGTTATCGACTGTAAAGATGAAGCTCGTTATATATTGGCTAACAGTATTGATGAATTGCTCGAAGAAGACAGGGCATACATATATACTGACGTGGGAGGAGGCAGCACGGAAATGGTTATCTTCCACGACAATAAGGAGATTGCAACCGAAGCATTCAAACTAGGAACCTTACGTACATTATCTATTGACGAAGAGAGCACCGAATGGGAAAGGATGAAGGAATGGCTAACTCAATACAGCCGGGCTTTCAACAAAATTTCACTAATCGGATCGGGAGGTAATATCAACAAATTAGACTCTCTACTTCGACGCTGTGGTCGCATAAGGAGAGAGGAACTAGTTAACTTCGCCTATAAATTCAGAAAAATGAGCTATGAGGAAAGACTCTTAAAATATAACATAAGCCTCAACAGAGCAGATGTTTTACTTCCTGCTATAGAAATATACCTGAAAGTAATGAAACTATCAAGAGCTTTAGTTATAGAAACCCCCATTATCGGTGTAGCCGACGGAATAATTAAAGATCTATATCTACAAAACCGATTTACAGATATAGAAGCAGAAAACATTCCAATAATCTAATCACGAACAATATGAGTTCGACGATTTTATTATCATATTTTTTAACAAAAATGAAATCCAGGCTACACTTATAACCTTTAATAAAAATTTCATCTAACTTTATGGATGATTTAACGTTATTATAATAAAGGTACCCTGAAATAAACATTTCGGATAAAAGAGATACAGGAATATTATATCAAATGATAAATAATAGAGATTTAAGCTGGCTTACCTTTAACGAAAGAGTTTTACAAGAAGCTCAAGACAAAACAGTTCCCCTGATGCAGAGATTACGATTCTTAGGAATCTTCTCTAATAATCAGGATGAATTCATAAAGGTTCGTGTAGCTAACATTGTCCGCCTAAGTCAGATAAAAGGAAAGAAAGCTCCTCTTTTCTCGGGAGGATATACAGCCCAAGAACTTTTACCGCTAGTAAATTCTGAAGTTATTAAGGTACAGAAGAAATTTGAACAAACATACTCTGTCATATTATCCGAAATGGAAGAGCATGGCATTTATGTTATAAACGAAAATCAGCTTAATAAAACCCAGAAACAATTTTGTCATGAATATTTTTCATCTGTAATAAGTCCGCGACTAGTACCACTTATTCTCCGGAAGACCACTCAAATACCATTTTTGAGAGATAATAACATTTATCATGCTATAAAAATGAGTTCCGGGAAAAACAATAGTCATTCCCGATATGCTATAATTCAGATACCTGTTAGCAGCTCTTGTCCAAGATTTATAGGATTACCTTCGGCTAAGGGTCGAAATGATATTATTTTCCTTGATGATATTATTCGTCTTTGTTTAGACGAAATATTTTTCATGTTCAACTATAATAACATCTCAGCATATACTTTTAAGTTGATGCGTGATGCACTGCTAACACTAGACGATGACATATCAAAGAGTTTAGTAGAAAAAATGGAAGTGGGTTTACAAAATCGTCTGCATGGGCAGCCTGTCAGGCTGGTATATGATAAAGATATGCCTCATGACTTACTCGATATTATAGCTTCGAAACTAAAACTAAAAGAAGACGAAAGTTTGGATGCAGGAGGAAGATATCATCTGATGAGAGATCTGATGAGATTTCCCAAAGTACGCCCCAATCTGGAAAGTAAAACACCCGAGCCTCTGGAACATCCTGATTTAGAACCTTTCTCCAGCATCTTAAAAGCTATTAGTAAAAAAGACATCCTACTCAGCTATCCTTATCATACATTCAACCATTTTATCAATTTTCTTAGAGAGGCTGCTATAGACCCCAAAGTTGAAAATATTTATATTACACTTTATCGCACTGCCGAACGCTCCAAAGTGATAAATACACTTATAAATGCAGCTAAGAACGGTAAAAAAGTAATCGTTTTATTAGAATTATTAGCCAGGTTTGATGAAGAACAAAATGTAGAATACTCGGAACTCCTTCAAAAGGAAGGCATAAAGGTTATACATGGTGTTAATGGCCTTAAGGTACATAGTAAATTGGTTTTGGTAGAACGTAAGAATAAAAAGTTTGCATATGTTGGTACAGGAAATTTCAATGAAACTACTGCTAAAATATATGGAGATTTCGGATTATTTACTTCCGATCCTCAGATAGTGGCTGACACAAGTGCTGTTTTCGATTTTCTACTCAATACACATAAACATTTTTCCTGTAAACAGCTGCTGGTCTCTCCTTATTATATGAGATCTCAGTTTGAGAGCCTTATAAAACAAGAAATTAGAAATGCGCAAAAAGGAAAGAAGGCATACATATATGCAAAATTCAATAGTTTGACAGACGAAGAAATTATAAATCTCCTTTACAGCGCAAGTCAGGCCGGCGTTGAGATACGCCTGATTATAAGAGGCGCATGCTGCCTCCAGCCCCAAGTAAAAGGTCTCAGTGAAAATATTCATGTAATAAGTATTGTCGACATTTATCTAGAACATGCTCGTCTAGCCATTTTCCATAATGACGGTGATGAAAAGGTTTATATAATGAGTGCCGATTGGATGAACCGAAATCTAGATCGTAGAGTAGAGGTAGGTACTCCTATTTTAGATAAGAAAATAAAACAATCGCTTAAGGAGGTATTCAACATACAATGGGCAGACAATGAGAAAGCTCGTGACCTTACTGTATTTGGCAGGAATATTTATGTTGAAAAAGGGAAGAATAAGCCATGCAGATCACAAATCGAATTATACGATTATTACAAAAAGATGAAATAAGAGACAAACATGAACACTGATATTTTTGCGGCAATAGACATCGGCTCTAACGCTATACGCCTTCTAATTAACAATATAGAAACTACAGGCACTACTTCTGATTTCAAAAAAACAGCTTTTCTACGTGTGCCAATACGTTTGGGAGAAGATGTTTTTACCCAAAACGAAATTAGCGAAGAGAAAAAACAGCGTCTTATCGATGCTATGCAAGGATTCTCATATATAATGAAAGCATATGGTGTTACTGCTTACAGAGCTTGCGCAACAAGTGCCATGAGGGATGCAAAAAACGGAAAACAGATAACAGATATCATCCTGAATGAAAGTGGTATAAATATAGAAATAATAAGTGGACGGGAAGAGGCAGATATTATTTACGAAGCAGGTGGTTTAAATGATGTGATAGATAAAAGCCGCAACTATCTCTATGTAGATGTTGGCGGCGGCAGTACGGAAATTGTGGTATTCAGCAATCAACAAAAAATCACATCAAATTCTTTTGAATTAGGAACAGTACGTATGCTTGTTAACGCAGTGAAAGCTGATGAAGAAAAACGATTTAAAACATGGTTAAAAGCTGTATATAAAAAACATGCCCCATTAAGTATAGTTGCATCCGGGGGTAATATCAACAAAGTACATAAAATGCTGGGAAAAAGAGATAAAGAATTTTTAAACTATACAGAAACTAAAGTTCTCTTTGATGCACTAAAAGATCTAAGCTACGAAGAAAGAATTCAAAATTTTAAGCTGAATACTTATCGTGCAGACGTTATTATTCCTGCACTTAGAATATTCTTAACAGTAGGTAAAATATGTAAGGTTAATGAAATATATGTACCCAAGGTAGGTTTGGTAGATGGAATCATCCATCATCTTTACTCCGAAAAGAATAAAAGCAAGTAATATAAAGGCCACAAAATATATTTGTGGCCTTTACCAAATAAGAAAAGGAAAAAACTGTGTAGCTAGATATTAACAGGCATGGTATAGATTTAAGCAATATTTTACTTATTTTGAATGACAATTAAGGGTTTCTCCAGCAATACAATTCTTCACATCTTATCTATTCATATAGATGTATTCTTTAAGATCAATCAGTTCTGAAATAAATCACAGACGATAATTATATGCTAGATTAACTTTAATATTGCCCCCATTTTACAATAGCAACCTGCTTAATTCTCTCATATGTTTTACCTCGTCGAGCTTTTAGGGCATTAGTTACCGTATTTACATGAATACCTAATACTTCTGCAACTTCTTTTTTCCATCCATGTGGTAAAAAATCTGGTAGTTCTGTTTTTTGTACAATCAGTGTTTTTGCCATATTTTTTTGTTTAATATTTTATATCTTTATGGCTTTGTGAATATTCATAGTACAAATATAAACAATTGAACACACAAAACAAACATAAATGTTAAAAAATACTCGTTTGAGTATTAATTTTATTCTCATATGTCCGTAAATGAAAGGATCCAAAAGATCATAAACACCCTTTATTCAGGTAATAAAAGGGCATTCTCTTTTGCTATTGGCGTATCTCCCAGTGTAATAG